>JAPVWS010000420.1 GCA_027493295.1 Candidatus Versatilivorator vitaminiformans
ATAACCTTGGCGATATTTTCGGCAGTGGGGTTGGCGTCCATCAGGTAACAGGGTTGCCGATGCCGGTGAAGCACGGCGACCAGGGGATCCTCCCGATGCAGGAGCATCTTGTGGTCCAGTTCGGCATCGATCCAGGTCTTGATGACCTTGTTTATGTCGCCGAAATCGACGACCATTCCCCGATGGTCCAGATGCTCGCTGACAACCTCCACTTCAACTCTGCCGTTGTGGCCGTGGAGATGACGACATTTCCCCTCATAATTGAGCAGGCGATGGCCGTAGCAGAAATCGATGTGTTTTGTGACTCGGTGTGAAATAGACCCTCCTCCCTCTATTGGCCCAAAGCGGTCGGGCTTCCGAAATACCCACCGTATTCCGAGCCGATCATAGCAAAATTCCCTGACGGCTGCTGCTCGGGATCTTCCCTCTGCCGAGCAGGAAAAGCGGGCAATTCAAAGCGATGGCCCACACTCCACTGCTGTTGCCGACGGTTGCATTCTGTCTCGGTCTTGCCGCTCATTCCCAGGTCGCCAACTCCGCGGAAACCCTATGGGCCGCCGGCGCTCTCACGCTGTGCCTCTCATGGATTCTCTGGAGCAGGAAAAGAGCCTGGAGTTGTTGGATCGTGCTGCTCCTGGCCTTTTGCATGTCTGGAATGGCCTGGAAGGCCATCCACGAACTCCAGTTCGACCGCAACCACCTGCGAACTCTGGTCCGATCCGACGCACTGGACCTGGCGGCTCCCTGTCGGGTGAGGGGGCGTTGCGTCCGCGTTTCCGACGGAAACGCCGGGGGAATCCACCTGGAAGTGGAAGTTCAGCATCTGGCGAACCGATTCGCCAGTTATGAGACCCGGGGCAAGATACGCCTTCACCTCAACCCTATGGACGTTTCCATAGAATCTTCCCCACCTCCACAAGCAGGAGATCAGGTCGAGATCCTTGCCTACCTGCGAAGACCGGATAATTTCAACAATCCGGGACAATTCGACTATCGGTCCTACCTGGAGCTTCGCGGCATCTTTCTGACCGGGAACTTGAAGGACCCACTCCTGCTGACCCGTCTCACACGACAACCGGAATTTTCCTGGAAGGATCTTGCCAAGCGAATGCGGCAAGGCTGTATTGGTGCGCTGGATTCCCTGCCGGCATCCGAGTCGGCCAGGGCCGTTCTGAAGGCCGTCCTGCTCGGAGATGACAGTGACCTTGCGGAGGAAACCAGGTCCCGTTTTCGATTGAATGGCCTCTATCACGTACTGGTGGTCTCGGGTCTGCATGTGGGGATGATGATTGCCATGGTCTTTGCCCTGCTCAAACAACTCAGGCTCCTGCGCTGGTTGGCCCTGACCTTGACCATGGCGTCGATCGGCCTCTACAACCTCCTGGCCGAGGGACAGATCGCCATTGACCGGGCCTCGATCATGGGTTGCCTGTTTCTGGCCAGTCTCTATTTCGACCGGGACCGCAACCTGCTCCACTCCCTCTGCCTGGCGGCCTGGTGGGTCCTCCTTAAAGATCCTGGATGGTTGGATGACTCCGGATTCCAACTCTCTTTCTCGGCCGCGCTGGCGATCGCCATGGTGGGACTTCCTCTATTGCGCCTCACCACTCAACCCTACAGGAAAGCTCTCAGGTCCTTGGAATCCATCCATCTGGATCGTAATTTCCCCCCTCGACTGGCCGCTTGGCGGGTCGGCTTGAGACTCCGCAGCTCGAGCCTGGCGGAGTCTTCGGGCATTCCGCGATCGGTCGTTTGTATCGGTCTGATGGTCTGGCCCTACAAGCTTCTCCTGGGACTCCTGGACATTGTCCTGGTTTCCATTGCCATACAGGCCGTGCTGCTGGTTCCCTTGATGGTCTATTTTCACCGGGTGGTGTTACCGGTCGTCTTCCTCAATATGCTGGTCATTCCCCTGGTCGGAATGATCATACCCCTTGGATTTTCATACCTGGCGTTTGCCGGTCTGTTCCCGCAAGCTTCCTGGCCGCTCGGTTGGATCTGCGGACTCCTGGCCGAATGCCTCTTGAGCCTCAATCTCACCTTTTCCGAAATCCCCTGGCTCGGGTTTTCCCTGCCCCAGGTTCCCCTGGGCTGGGTGTTGGCCTATTACGGCACTCTGGCCTTGTGTGTAGCCCCTGGAGTCCCTCGACTCTTGAGGCTGTTGGGCAGCTCCATCTGGATCGCCTCGCTGGCGATCCTGCTTTCGGGCACACCGGGAGTCAAGTCGGAACCGCACGAGTTGAGCTTGACTTTTCTGGATGTGCGACAGGGAGATTGCCTCCTGGCAAGCTGGCCGAACGGCCCCCACCTTCTGGTCGATGGCGGTGGCAGTTGGTCCGGAACGGGCCACCGATCCCAAACCAGGGCGACGGCCTTCGATACTGGAGAACAGGTGGTTGCGCCCTATCTCTGGAACCGGGGAGTTCGATCTCTGGAAGCGATGATCCTGACCCACGCCCACCAGGATCATATGGGGGGCCTCGACTTCATTCTAAACAACTTCGAGGTCAAGGAGTTCTGGCTCGGAAACAGCCCCGTTGGACCCGACTTGCGTGATCTGCTCAAGAAAGCAACGGCTCGCGGACTCAAAATCAGGGCATTCCAGGCCGGGGACACACTCAATTTTCACGGCTCCCAATTGGAATTCCTCAATCCCGGCTGCGGCCCTTCCGACGATAATATAAACAACGATTCCCTGGTTCTGAGAATGACCTACGGTCGGCGCTCTTTTTTGTTGACCGGTGATATCGAGGAGCCTGTAGAGGAATGCCTCGCAGCCCTTGAGGCCGGTCTCCAATCGGATGTATTGAAGGTGGCCCACCATGGAAGCGCGACCTCGACCTCTTCACGCTTCCTGAATGAAGTGAATCCGGTAATTGCCGTTATTTCGGCCGGCAAGGTCAATCCTTTTGGCCATCCTCACCCTGAAGTGGTCAGGCGTTTGGAGACCTTCCCCTTGCAACTGCTCCGCACCGACCGACAGGGAGCTGTCACCATCCGCACCGACGGGAACTACCTGCGAACCTCCGCCTTTTCGGAGGAAGGCGGAATTTCGATTCGCTTCAATCAGTAGGGGATTGCGGGCTGAGTGCGCCCAGGCCCCCTGCCAGTGGTGTGCGGCAATGGGAGGCTGGGGCTGTCGGCAATGAAGGTGGCAGCGGCTGATAGCCTGCCCGTCACTCGGTCACAAACTTCACCTCGCTGCCGAACTTGCGGTACTGCTTGAATTGGATGACGTTCCTGGTGTGGAGTCTGGCGGAACGATTCTCCAGCAGGACCTCCGCACGGACCGGAAGCCAGTGCTGCTGTTCCGCGATCTCCACCCGATCGTACTGGGTGGAACCCTCGGAGCGGGTAATGGGAAAAGTGTCGGGGATTCTGTAGGCCCGCTCCTTGATCTGGACGACCTGGAGCGAACCCGGGTCAATCCAGCATCTCCCCCGGTAGGGTGTGACCACGCCGACCTCCGTGGTTCCCTCCCTGAAAATGATACTTCTCTTGGAGGTGTCCTTGGGCACGCGAAAACCGACACGCACCGTGGGCGAGCCCTGACTGTGGTCGATTCCCTCAAAACGAAAATGGGTGCCGGTTGCCGGGTCGAAGAGGTAGTTCAAGGAGGAGCCGAACTCACCGGTTGAAGTCGTCCCCTTCAGTGATTCCAGCGTGGCATCGGAGGCCGCCGAGCGATTTCCGACCGACACCAGCTTGTAGTGCTCCTGCTTGTCGTAGTAGGTGAGTTCCGCCACAAAGTTGTCCACCCGCACCCAACCGGTTTTTGGAAGCCGGCGAAGATAGCGCTGGGTGATCTGGGTGCAGATAAAATTAGGCAGGTTTTCGGTGTAGGCCATCGCGGTGCTGCGCACCTGTTCCAGGAATTGCGGCCAGGTTTCCCGGTCGGGCAATCCGGACCGCCCAGGCGTGGTGGCCGGCTCAGTCGTGGCTGTCGCCGCTGGAGTTGCTGCCGGTTTGGGGGTCGGCGCCGAACCCGGTGCCGCGGGCTCGGTTGCCGACGGTTCGACAGGAGGTGGGATAAAGACCGGTGGCGGAGGCTCGACCCCCGGCGGCGGTCTCAGCACGGATTCAGGCGGTCGGGTTGAGCGGTATTTCTCTATTGCCCGGATGATGGCGGGATCGGCCTCGCGAGCTTTCAGTTCCTGCACAAGGATGTCCTTGACACGGAAGCCGATCCCCCTCTCCCGGATCAACTCCACCACCCGTTGAGGAGTCACCGCTCCAATGCGTGTGGTGGTGACCAGGGCCAGAAGTTCCTCCTGGCTGATCGGACCTTCGGCCGTCAACAGGTTCAGGGGAACTCCGACCAGGATGATCGGCAGCAGGCATCCCAATGCGCAACGGGTCGAGCGTGACACGGTAGAAAAAATACTGTTCGCTATGTTTGCAGCAACCTGGTGAGAAGTGCGACCGGGTGGTTACCTCCCGCGAATGCTGCTGCTGGCGGCGCCACGGCTCTGCTGTGCCGCTGAGCCGGCAGCAACACTGCTGGAGGTGGAAGTTGCTGCCGAAGATCGGTGCACGCTGGTTGTGGCGGGTGTATAGCTCGTGGAGCCGGAGTTGCTGAGGCCGGAACCGCCATATCCTCTGGATGCGTAGACGGGACCGTACGACCGCCAGGTGGGACAATAGTTACCGTAGGCAAGACCGTAGGGAGACCGCAGAAGGTTGTGGAAGGGAATGAAGGTATACATCCGGGAAAACGGATCAAAGACCCACCCTCCGTTCGACCTCAGGCCATACCTGGACAAGGCCGACCGAGACATCCAGGAGGGGATCTTGGAATTGGCCGCGATCAATGCGACCGCCCGTTTGCGACTCCAGCGATCAATGTCGTCGAAGGGCTTCTTCTCCACCTTGGCATAGCGCAATCGCCTCTTCGCGGAACGGTTCAAATCAAAGACCTTGCCCGACTTCAGGGCTGCGACCTTGGTCTCGCCCCGCATCCATCTCAGTTTGCCGGTATGGACCGTCACCCGAACCTCGCCCGCGGCGCCGACTTCAAAGCGATACAAGCCCTTCTTGAGTACTCTCAGATCTCCGGACGGCGTCAGGATATGAAGTCGGTGGACCTTGCGCCGCAGGCTCAGCGATTCCAGGATGGCCGTGCCTCTTTCCAGGGCAAACCGCATGTCTTCGAAACCGGTCGCCACGACCCGAACCCGACTGTTTTCCGCCACCCGCAGATAGGTTCCCGGGTTGAGCAGCATTTCCACCCTTTGGTCCGCTTCCGTCTGCAGCACGTCCCCCTCGACGAGCTGATGCCGGGGCAAGACCTGCTGCGCATCGGAGAGTTCCAGATTGCTGACGGTAGGCTTGCCTTCCACATAGTTGACCATGCCCGACTTGGCCGAGATGAAGTACGCGGACGTTTCGGTCGCGTTCACCGCTCCAGCGTTGGCAAGCAACAGGACGGCGAGCCCAAGGTAGGCTTTTGGTTGCAGCATGGTATCGCTCCTGGGTAAGACCTGCGGAATCGACAACGGTTTTTCGCGTCTTTTTAACTTCGGATGGTTTCAGTGTAGACCAATATTCCGGGTTAGTAAAGAAACATCGGCTTACCGTCCACGTGGCGTACCTTGGGACGATAGTGGTCTCGATCGTACAGCTCATCCACATCCACCCGCTTCAGGCCTTCTCCGATCCTACTGAGGGGCAGGTTGGTATAGCGGCCCTCCCGCATCGCTACCAACCGGCCGAACTGGCGCTTCATGACCAGCGACATGGCCATATTGGCATAATTCAAGGACACCATGAGATCCAGTGAATCGGGGGAACCGCTCCTCATGAGATAAGAAAGTTGCTGATAGATGATGTTTTGCCCCGTAACCCGCTTGAGCGCCCGCCCCGTGGCTGCGCCGATTCCGCCCAGCTTCCTGTGTCCATAGGCATCGGCCCGGCCCGATTCCACCGGGACTTCTCCAACCATCTGAGCACCCTCGGATATGCTGACCATGGCGTAGTTGCTGGGATTGTCGCGCTTGTCCGCCATCAGCAGGCCGGCCAATCGATCCGGACAGAAGGGAACCTCTGAAATCAGCGCTCGATCGGTGCCCGCCAGGTAGGAGGATATAAGGGAGGTTTCACCGCTGTTTCGACCGAAGAGTTCCACCACCGCAATGCGCTCATGGGATCCTGCCGAAGTCCTCAACTGATGCAGGAAGTTCACGCTGCGGGTCACCGCGGTAGAGAACCCGATGCAGTAGTCGGTCCCGAAAACATCGTTGTCCATGGTCTTGGGGATGGCCACCACCGGAAAGCCCTCGCGGTGGAGCCTCTCCCCATAGCCCAGGGTGTCGTCTCCCCCGATAGGTATCAATGCATCCAGCCTCAGCTTCTCCAGGTTTCTCGCAACGTGGGCGGTGCAATCCAGAAAAGGACTCTTCCCTGCCCCTGGCCGGCAGGTGGACTGCAGGAATGGAGGCAACTCGTCAGCCGACACCCTGCCCGGATTGGTTCGGGAGGTGTGGAGGAAGGTGCCCCCGGTTCTGTCGATAGTCCGAACCACCGAGTTATCCAGTTTCACGGTGCAGGCAGCCAGCGAGGACGGGTCCTCGGGATCGAGCATCAGCAATCCCCGCCACCCGCGCCTGATGCCGAGAACCTGCTGACCTTCGACTTCGGCTCGATTGACCACCGCCTTGATGCAGGAATTCAGTCCGGGAACGTCGCCGCCTCCCGTCAGGATTCCGATGCGCATGGTATTCAGTGCCCTAAATCAGTTTCAGTTGGAGTTGATTGCTCTGTCAGGGGCTTAGGCGACCGCCGTCTTTACCCGCGTGCGGCTGCCCTGGCTTCCTCGGAAGTTTCTTCAGAGGGGTGAGAGAGCCGGATCGCCGCCTGGGCCGCGGCCAGCCGGGCAATGGGGACACGAAACGGGGAGCAGCTGACATAGTCCTGCTCCAGTTGATGGCAGAACTCGATGGAGGAGGGATCGCCTCCATGTTCGCCGCAGATCCCGATCTTGATTTCAGGCCGGGTGGTCCTGCCCTTCGCCACGGCAATCTTCATCAACTCTCCAACCCCGGCAATATCGAGGGACTGGAATGGGTCCCTGGGATATATGTCACGCTGCAGATAGGGCACCAGGAACCGGTCGGCATCATCGCGGCTCAAAGCCAGGGTGGTTTGAGTCAAGTCATTGGTTCCGAAGCTGAAGAAGTCCGCCGAACGCGCAATTTCGTCGGCCGTGAGAGCTCCCCTGGGAACTTCGATCATGGTGCCTACCTGATACTCGATCTCCAGTTTCCGGGAGTCCATCACCTGCCGGGCCACTTGACGCACGATGTCGGCCTGATCTTCCAGTTCCTTGACGTTGCCGACCAGCGGAATCATGATCTCCGGCACGGCCTTCTTGCCTCGACCGATTACATTGGCGGCCGCCTCGAAAATCGCCTGCGCCTGCATCCGGGTGATTTCGGGATAGACGACCCCCAGGCGGCAGCCGCGAAATCCAATCATGGGATTGAACTCGTGAAATGAATCCACTTTCGCCTTGACCGCCTCAAAGGAAACACCCATGTCCGAAGCCAATTCCCTTTGGGCCGACGCCTCGTGAGGAAGAAACTCGTGCAGAGGCGGATCAAGGGTTCGGATGGTGACCGGCCTGCCCTCCATCACTTCGAAAATGTGTTCGAAATCCTCCCGTTGGAGGGGCAATAGCCTGGACAGGGCGCGCTCCCGCATTTCCGGGGTCGAAGCCAGAATCATTTCCCGCATCGGGCCGATCTCTCCCTCGCCGAAGAACATGTGCTCGGTTCGGCACAAACCGATCCCTTCCGCCCCGAACGCGATGGAAGCCGCCGCCTGGTCCGCCTGGTCCGCGTTGGCTCGGATCTCAAGCGTACGAACCCGGTCCGCCCATTCCATGAGTTTCCGATATTGCCGGTAAACCCGCGCCTCCTTCTTTTCAGGTAGCTGGTGCAGGAGAACTTGTATGACCTCCGAGTCACGCGCCGCAATGGGCCCCTGGATCACCTCGCCGGTGGTCCCATCCAGCGACAGGAAGTCACCTTCGCGGATTACACGTCCATTGACTCGCATTTGGCGTTGAGAGTAATCAATGGCCAGGGCGCTGCAGCCGGCAATGCACACCTTGCCCATTTGCCTGGCAACCAGAGCGGCATGGGAGGTCGTGCCTCCCCGAGCCGTCAGGATCCCCTCAGCCGCGTTCATTCCCTTGATATCCTCAGGCGAGGTCTCGATGCGGGTCAGAATGACCCGTTCCCCACGACTCTTCCACTCTTCGGCATCCGGCGCGTTGAAGACGACTCGGCCGACGGCTGCGCCGGGGCCGGCGTTGAGGCCCTTGGCCAGGAAGCGGCCTTGCTCGATGGCTGCCGCTTTCTCCGCCGGATCGAACACGGGCCGCAGGAGCTGGTTCAGTTGATCCGGCTCCACCCGCAAGAGCGCCTCATCAGGAGTGATCAGCCCTTCGTCCACCATGTCGACGGCAATCCTGATGGCGGCGAATGCGGTTCGTTTCCCAACCCGGCACTGCAACAGGTAGAACGTTCCCTGCTGAATGGTGAACTCGATATCCAGCATGTCCCGATAGTGCTTCTCCAAAATCCCGCGCGCTCGATCCAACTGCCCGTACAGCTCCGGCCTCTCGCGAGCCAATTCGCCAATGGAGGCGGGGGTTCGGGCTCCCGACACCACGTCTTCCCCCTGAGCGTTTCCAAGATACTCGCCGTAGAGCACGTTTTCTCCGGTTGCGGCGTCCCTGGTGAAGGCCACCCCGGAGCCGGAGTCGGATCCCATGTTGCCGAACACCATGGCCTGCACGTTTACGGCCGTTCCCCAACTGGAAGGAATTCCGTTGAGCCTTCGATACTCTTCAGCACGAGGATTCATCCAGGAACCGAAAACGGCTCCGATGGCTCCCCAAAGCTGCTGATGGGGATCGTCGGGAAAGTCCACTCCCACCCGTTGTCTGATCTCGCGCTTGAAGAGAGTCACCAGATCCTGGAGGTCGGCCGTGGTGAATTCCGTATCCAGGACCACTCCGCGCGCTTCCTTCTTCGCCTCGATCATGCGTTCGAAGGGATCGACCTCATCCTTTCGGATCGGCTTCATCCCAAGTACGACGCTTCCGTACATTTGCACGAATCGGCGATACGAATCCCAGGCAAACCTCGAATTGCCTGTGCGCAGGGCCAGTCCCTCCACCGTGCTGTCGTTCAATCCCAGGTTCAGCACCGTGTCCATCATGCCTGGCATCGAGGCCCGGGCCCCCGAGCGCACCGAAACCAGCAGGGGATTTTGCGCATCGCCAAACCGCATTTCCATGAGCGCCTCCATTTTATGGAGTGCCCGGGAAACCCGTTCAGACAGACCGGCGGGGTATTGCTCGTTTTCCCTGTAATAGTAGGAGCAGACATCGGTGGAAATGGTGAAGCCCGGGGGGACCGGCAAACCCAGGTTGGTCATCTCCGCCAGATTGGCTCCCTTGCCGCCAAGCAGGTCCTTCATGTCGGCCCGCCCGTCGGCCTTGCCGTCGCCAAAAAAGTAAACCGACTTGTCAGCCATAGTCACTCTCCGATTCAACTCGCCAGGACTCCGGCCCGCACTTCTCACCAAGCCGCTGGATTAAAAATGAAAAGTCTTTTATTTTCAGAACTTTGTTGGTCCGATTGTGATGCCCTGCGGTAACACACTGTGCTGGGCGCGCCCTGGCCGGTCCTGTTACCTCTCGAAACATGCCATGTCGACGCGCCGACATCAGCCCGTCAGGTCGTCACCATCTCGGAAACATCTGCCACCTTCAGAAACGTCTGAAGGAGAAATGCCAGCAGGGCGAGACGATTCCTCCGCACCCCCGGATCCTCATCCATCACCAGCACGCGGTCAAAGAAGGAGTCCACCGCGGGCCTCAGCGAGGCCATCATTCCCAGAGCCGCCTCGTGCCGTCCGGCACCAACAGCCTTGGAAATCCCGCGGTCAAGCGAAACGACCTGGGCGTGGAGCAGACCCTCCTCCGGCGTTGTAAACCGTGCGGGATCGATGGAGCACACCGCTCGAGGATCGATCTCGGCTTTCAACAAAATATTCTTGATGCGCTTGAAACTGGTCGCCAGCGACCGGAAATCAGAGCTTTCCCGCATGCCGGCGATGGCGCCCAAGCGCCTCCGGCTTTCCACCGGATTATCCCAACAAACTTCCAGCACCGCGTTGATCTCATCATAGCGAAACCCCTGCTCCCGGAAGAGGAAACGCATCCGGTCCTTCAGGAAGTTCCGAAAAATCAGGGAGGTTTCCTCCAACGATCGATCGGCGAACCTGCGAACTCCCTCATAGGCCTTGCCCAGCATTCGTTCGCAGGAAAGGTCTAGTTCTTTCTCCAGCAGGATACGGATCAACCCCATGGCCTGGCGGCGCAACCCCAGCGGGTCCCGTGATCCGGTGGGCACCAGGCCCAGGCAGAAAGCTCCCGCCAGTGTATCCAGTTTATCGGCCATGGCGACAATCGCACCGGCAAGCCCGCGCGGCACACTGTCTTCCGAGGCAACCGGCAGGTAGTGATCGTATATGGCCTCCGACGCTGCCGGCTCCAGGCCCTGGACACGGCCGTAGAGCCCCCCTATAACTCCCTGCAGATTGCTGAATTCCCGAACCATCTCGGTGGTCAGATCGGTCTTGCACAACTCGGCGGCCTGCTCCACCGGAGCAAGGAGTTCGGGGTGTCGGATACTCTTGACCATAAACTTCGATAAGGCTTTTATCCTTCGAGTCTTATGAAATAGAGTGCCAAGATTTCTCTGATAGGTGATCTTTTTCAGCAGATCGATGCGGTCCTTCAGCGACACCTTGAGGTCAGACTCCCAAAAAAAGGCAGCGTCCGACAGGCGAGCTCTAAGCACCCGCTCATGCCCAGCCTGAATCTGTCGGGAAAAGGCCCCGTCCGAATCCACCACCGCCAGGAATTTGGGGAGTAGTTTCCCCCCAGGGTCCTGGAGCGAAAAGTATTTTTGGTGCTCTCTCATCACCGTAATCAACACCTCTGCCGGGAGCTTCAGGAACGAGGAGTCAAAGTCCCCGCACACCACGCTGGGATGCTCGCTGAGGTGGGACACGGTCTGCAGCAGCTTTCGGTCCTCGACCAGGTGACCGCCCTCACCAAGCGCCGCTGCCTCCAGATCCGCCTGGATCCTGCTCAACCGTTTCATGGAATCGATTTCGACATCCGAATCTTGAAGTCTCTGCCGGTAATCCGCGAAATTGGTCACCACCGCTTGACGGTTGCCGGCCAGAATTCGGTGCCCGTAGGTACGATCGCCGGACCGGACCGAGGCCAGTTGAACGGGCACAACCTGTCCGTCAAAGAGGCAGAGAATCCAGCGAATCGGCCGCAGAAACAGAAACTGGCTCGATTCCCATCTCATGCTCTTGGGCAACTCCAGTCCCTTGATGGCGTTGGGAACCTCCTCCGCCAATATGCCGTCGGCCCCGCGACCGGGGACCTGCTTCCGGTAGGCGAGATAACTGCCCTTTTTGGTCTTTACCTGAGAAAGAGCCTCCACCCCGACCTGGTTCTTGCGGGCAAACCCCAGGGCGGCGGCTGTGGGGTGGCCGTCCCGGTCAAAGGCGATGGCCCAGGGTGGGCCAGTGACTTCCTCGCTCCGGGCCGGCTGGGTGGTAGCCACACCGCTGGCGTGCACGATCAAGCGACGTGGCGTCGAATAGGCCTCGATTTCGTCAAAGCCCAGGGAATGAACGGAGAGAGCCTGTTGAATATTCTGTTTCAATTGCTGCGAGGCCCCCGGCAGGAATCGCGCCGGTATCTCTTCACAGCCAATCTCTAATAAGAACTCTGCTACCATAGATTTAAAATGGAATGTCTAATCAGAAACTTCAGATTCAGTCAGCCTACTGGATCCCTATCCGGTTCCTGAATTCCAGGGATGGTCTTCGCCGTTCAGATACCGTCGAGCGATGCGGCAGGCGAGGGCGCGCACACGCTGAATCATCTGGGTGCGTTCGGAGACGCTGATGGCGCCCCTGGCATCCAGGACATTGAAGGTGTGGGAGCATTTGAGACAGTAATCGTAGGCCGGCAGGATCAATCCCTCTTTGATGAGACGATCCGCCTCTTTTTCGTAATCGTTGAACCAGCCGAAGTGCAGGTCGATATCGGCAGATTCGAAATTGTATCGGGAAAACTGGACTTCGTCCGCGTGCCTGAGGTCTCGATAACCCACACTGGCATTCCACTCCAGATCGAACACGTCCGACATGTGGCTCAGGAACATGGCGATCCGTTCCAACCCATAGGTGAGTTCCACCGAAACCGGGTTCAGCTCCAGTCCCCCGGCCTGCTGGAAATAGGTGAACTGGGTGATCTCCAGCCCATCCAACAGGACCTGCCAGCCGGCTCCCCAGGCCCCCAGCGTGGGCGATTCCCAATTGTCCTCTTCAAATCGAATATCGTGGCCACGCAGATCAATGCCTATTTTTTCCAGACTCTGCAGATAGAGGGACTGCACCTCGGGCGGGCTGGGCTTCAGTACGACTTGAAGCTGGTGATGCTTTTGGACCCGGTTGGGGTTCTCGCCATAGCGGCCATCTGCAGGGCGCCTGCTGGGCTCCAGGTAGGCCACTCGATAGGGATCGGGCCCGAGCACCCGGAAGAAAGTCTCGGGGTTCATGGTTCCCGCCCCTTTTTCCACGTCATAAGGCAGATGTATGACACACCCCTGCTTTGCCCAGAACGTCAGCAACTCCATGAACAGTTGTTGGAACCACATGATCTACCGATTCCCGGATTCCTGCCGTAGCAGAGACAGTGCATCGAACTTGCGCTCGAACCCTGATTGAACCATCTCCTCGGCGACTGCATTGAGCGCCGAAATGGCCTGATTTGCGACTCGCCCACCTGCCAGTTCCGGCAGGGACTTCTTCACCACCAGCCCGGCCAACTCCAGGACGTCCCCGCCAATCCGACGCCCTGTTCCTTTCCGGCATGCCCGGCAGAACAATCCAAGGGCATCGAGCTGGCAGTAGGCTTCCCTGCCCGGGCTCAAGGCGCCACCGCAACCACTGCATGCCGTAAGGCTGGGAAGCAATCCTGCCAGTTTCAAATGCCAGATCTGGAAGTAGACGGAGGCCAGCCGGGACTTGTGACTATCCCCCAGCAACGGTAGCACATGCAGCAGCAGGCGAAACAGAGAATCGTTGGCCTCATGTTCGGGAACCGTTTCCATCAGGAGTTCCAACAAATAGGAGGCACGCAGGTAGGCCTGGTAATCCTGCATTTCCAGGCCATAACCCTTGAGCAACTCCACCTTGTCGATTGATACCAACTCCTGATTACGCCCTTCGAAGGCAACCAGCTCTACCCATGACAAGGGCTCCAGACGACCGGAGAAGCGGCTCTTGATCCGACGACTTCCGCGAGCCACCCCGCGCACCTTGCCGTATTCTCGAGTATAGGCCACCACAATCTTGTCTGTTTCCCTGAGCGGATAGGTCCGCAGGATGATGGCTTCACTACTCAGAATCCCCATCGATGATCCAACCACGAATGGACGTCGACACCAGTCTGGGACACCCCTGTTTCGACCCTTACGGCCGGCCCGCCGTCGCGGAAGGAGGGGCGGCTTTCCGGAAACGGGTCGCCGGCAGTCCTGCTTCCCGGTGGGCACGCTGTCTGAGGCCCCGAGGCATCGGCCAGACAAGCGCCCCAAAGTATCACAAAATTCCGGGAAACCAAACAGACCCCACAGCCCCTCCAGCGGGGGGGCGATGAGGCTTCGGAGTCGTTGACCGGTCTCATGGTCAATGTTAAGATTCCGCCCTCCCCAACTCCTTCCCACCATCGCCATACGGGACTCCCTCTGTTGGAGGCCTGGTTGCGCGCTCTTCTCCGACTCAATCTCCGGATGAAGTTGATATTGGCGACAGTTGTCCTGGTCGCATCGGTCCTTTTGCTGGCGATCTCATTGCTGAGTCACCACATGCGCAATGTGATTCGCGAACACACTCGGCAGCGCGGCATCGCCATCGCCCGGATCTTCGCCAGCGGAGCCAATTTGACCCATTTGAAGACCTACAACTACCGCATGCTCCAGGTCAACGCACGGCTGGCCCGGCGGGAGAGCCGGCTCCTCTATGTCGTTGTCTATGACAAGGAAGGCAAGGTGGCTGCCCATTCCGAAGACGCCTCCTTGATCAATACCCATCCGACGGGAGCCGCGGCCCGGCAATCCCTGCAAGCCCGGAATCCACTGTTCCGTCAACTCAATCATCGTTTGCTCGACGGTTCTTCCGAGGTTCCGGTATTCGATTTCACGGTTCCGGTTCTCTCGTCCGAGTCTGGGCTGCGTTGGGGTACGGTCCGCCTGGGCTTTTTGACCGATGGCATGAGGCAGAGGGTCAGGGAGATTCAGTCCGTCATTCTAAAGGTCGGTCTGGCGGCGGTTGTAGCGGGAATTCTGGGCGCCCGTATCCTGGCCAACCGCATCACCGACCCCGTTTCGACCATCGCCGGGGGAGCCGTGAGGGCCTCGGCGGGCGATCTCTCTCACCGGATTCAAGTCAAGACGGGCGATGAGCTGGAGGGATTGGCCAACCACTTCAACGACATGATGGACCGCATCAGGCAGAGTCAGGAGGAGAGAATCAAGACGGAAAAGTTGGCAGCGGTCGGCAACATGGTCAACACCATCGTCCACGACTGTCGAACGCCAATCACCGTTATCAAGGGCTTCAGCTCGCTTCTGAGTGATCATGACCTGTCGTCCGACAAGAAACAGGAGTGCCTGGCATTCATCCACTTCGAGATCGAACGCATGGAACGAATGCTGGATGAAATACTGCATTTCGCCAGAGACAAGAAGACCGGCATGTCGGTGGAAACCTGTAACCTCGACCAGGTTCTGAGAAACTGCTGCATTGAGATCCAGGCCCTGTTCCGAGACAACAAGACCCGTTTTGTGCAGAAACTCGACTGCGATGCCCCGGTTGCCATCGACAAGGACAAATTCCGGAGGGCTCTCCTGAATATCGCGGTCAATGCCAAGGATGCGCTAAAGGGTCGGGGCACCTTCGCTATTCGCAGCCACACGCGGGCGGACCAGGCCTGCATCCGGCTCACCGACGATGGAGTCGGCATTCCCCCCCACCTTCAAGCCACCCTCTTCCAGCCCTTCTTCACTCAGGGCAAGCACACGGGGTTCGGGTTGGGAATGTCCATTACCAGGAAGATCATCGAAGACCACGCGGGCACCATCGCTGTAGAAAGCCAGGTTGGCCGAGGGACCTCCTTCCTGGTCTCGATTCCCCTGGCTGGAACCGCGCTTCACGAAGGCGAAAAGCGAACCACGAATGGACACGAGTGAACACGAATTTTTTTTAAAGAAAGCCTCTAGCAAAATTCGGCAACCGGACGTCTACCGGGAATAGCCACAAAAGGCCCAAAAACACAACTTGTGACTTTTGTGCTTTTTGTGGTTAGACAGCATTCTTGACCAGGTCGCACCCAATATTGAAATCGGCCAATTCACATTGAAAACGCAACGCTAGACCCTGGGATGGTGTTCCCGGTAGATCTCCTTCAGGCGTTCCTTCAATACGTGGGTATAGATCTGGGTGGTGGAGATATCGGAGTGACCCAGCATCAGTTGAACCGCACGCAGGTCGGCTCCCCGCTGCAACAGGTGGGTAGCAAAGGAATGGCGGACGGCATGGGGCTTCAGAGACGACCGGATCCCCGCCTCTTTGCCGTAACGCCTGAGCATCTTCCAGAACCCCTGGCGAGTCATCCCCTGCCCTCGGTTGGTCAAAAAGATCATGGGAGACCCCTTCCCCTTGAGCAAACTCTGCCGGGCCTGATCCAGATACTGCTCCAATGCCTCCTTGGCGGAATTGCCCAGGGGAACAGCCCTGACCTTTCCGCCTTTTCCCTGGCAGTCCAGATACCCCACGTCCAGATTCAGGTCCCTGACCTGCAGAGACACCAGCTCCGAAACTCGCAGACCGGTCGCATAGAGCACTTCCAGCATGGCCTTGTCTCTGAGCAGCATGGCCTTGTCTCCGCGACGGCGAGGCTTCTTCCGGTCGGGCTGGGACAGCAACGCCTCCACCTGGTCCAGTGACAGCACCTTGGGCAACTTCTTCCAGACGGTGGGCGATTCCAGGTTTTCGGAGGGGTCTTCGGTCCGTTTTCCCTCCAGAACCAACCAGCGGCAAAGCCCGCGCACCGTGACCAGAATTCTGGAAATGGAGCGGGGCGAAATGGGTTGTCCGTCGAGCGGTTTCCGCTGAAGCGTTCGGACAAATTCCTGCAGGTGGCTCTGAGTCAGCGAACCCAGAGAGAGTTTCCGCTCTTCGAGAAATAACCGGAGCTTTGCCAGATCCGACTTGTAGGCATTCAGGGTGTTTCTGGAGAGTCCTTTTTCGACCGTAAGGTAGTTGATGAATCCCGAGATTTCGCTGATCATTGAAGCATGGGTTTCCTTGACGTTACTGTTATCCTAATATAATTTCAGCCGTTGCCGGAAGCTGCCCCGAGCCTGCCCGCCATGACTCTAGCCGAGATTGCCAAGGCTCTGAACTGCGACCTCGAGGGGGACGGCGATCTCCCGATCAGCGGCGTCGCTCCCATTGAAGAAGCCCGGCCCGGCGAGCTGACTTTCCTCGCCAATCGAAAGTACCTGAAGCGTCTTGGCTCGACCCGGGCTTCAGCCATCATCGTGTCCAGGGACTTCCCGGCCCTGGCGATCAGCACGCTCCGCTCCGGCAACCCCTATTTGAGTTTCGCCCAATCGATCGATCTGTTCTACAGTCCCCCGCTTCCGCCGCCGGGGATCCATGCCACGGCCGTCATTGCCGACACCGCGGTAATTGGCAGCAATCCCTCGATCGGGCCCTTCGTGATCGTCGACCGGAATGTGGTCATCGGGGACAACGCCGTTTTGCACCCTCATGTCGTCATCTATTCAGGGGTTGCCATAGGCCACGACTTTACCGCCCACTCCCATGCCTGCGTTCGCGAGAACTGCTCCATCGGCAACGGCGTGACCCTGCAGAACGGCGTCGTCATCGGCGCCGACGGCTATGGCTTCGCCAAGCGGGAGGACGGAAGTTACGCCAAGATCACTCAGTCCGGGCCCGTCGTTCTGGAAGATGAGGTCGAGGTTCAAGCCAATGCCACCGTGGACAGGGCTGCCGTTGGCGAGACCCGCATCCGCAAGGGAGCCAAGGTGGACAATCTTGTCCAGGTAGGACACGGCTCCAAGGTGGGGCGTAACACTCTTCTCTGTGCCCAGGTGGGTCTCGCCGGCAGCACCGACGTGGGTGACGACGTAATCCTGACCGGTCAGGTCGGCGTGGCCGGCCATTGCCGAATCGGCGACGGCGCCATCGCAACCGCGCAAACGGGAATCCCCTCCGACGTCGCGCCGGGCAAGTTGGTCTCCGGCTATCCCGCCATCGACAACCGACTATGGTTGAAGTGTTCGGCGATCTTCACCAAGCTGCCGGAAATGAACAAGTCTCTCAGACAACTTCAACGAAAAGTTGAAGACCTGATGAGGTAACTTGTCCTCAACCCTCGACGGTTGCCCCCCATGACCCAAGAGGCTCCTCCGCTAGTCAAGTCCGCCGGTCTGATCAGCATTGCCACCATCATCAGCAGGATCCTGGGACTGGTACGGGAAACCATCCTGGCGGCCCTGTTCACCCGCTTCCAAACCGACGCATTCTACGCCGCATTCAGGATCCCCAACCTTTTGAGGGATCTCTTCGCCGAAGGGGCCATGAGTGCGGCTTTCGTGCCCACCTTCACCAGGATCCTCCAGCGTCAGGGTCCCCAGGCCGCCTGGCATCTGGCCTCACTGGTCATCAACTTCCTGGTGATTGTCCTGGGCCTGATCGTCCTTCTGGGAATTTTCAATGCCCCTTGGATCGTGGACATCGTCGTTGGCGGTTTCAAGGACGAACCGGGCAAGTCCGAACTCACCGTCCTGTTGACCCGGATCATGCTTCCCTTCCTGCTGCTGGTGGCCCTGGCTGCCGTCGCCATGGGAATGCTGAACTGTCACGGCAAGTTCTTCATTCCGGCTCTGGCGCCGGCCGTTTTCAACCTGGGATCCGTTCTGGTGGCGCTTTCGCTGTACTGGCTGCTGCCGGACTTTGGGGTCGATCCGGTGGCGGGAATGGCCATTGGAGTCATTGTCGGCGGGGCTCTACAAGTGGCGGTCCAGCTCCCTTCCCTCTTCAAACTCGGATTCCGGTACAGCCCGGGCTTTTCCATCAACCATCCGGGCCTCAAGAAGATCCTGCTGCTTATGGGTCCGGGAACGTTGGGCCTGGCCGCCACCCAGGTGAACCTTTTGGTAAACACAATCCTGGCAAGCTACCAGCAGCAGGGGGCAATAACCTGGCTAAACTTCGCATTTCGGGTGATGTATCTACCCATCGGCATCTTTGGAGTGGCTATCGCTTCGGCGACTCTGCCCACCCTCTCCGCCCATGCCGCACACGATCGTGGCCAGCAACTTCGCGACACGCTTTCTTCCTCCTTGCGCCTCTCGCTCTTCTTCAACGTTCCGGCATCTCTGGGACTCATCTGCCTCAGCCATCCGGTGGTGTCCCTGATCTATGAACGAGGACGATTTACCGCTGCCGACACCCTGGAGACCGGATGGGCGCTCATATACTACGCGCTGGGACTGGCCGCCTACTCGGCGATCAAGCTCATGGTGCCGGCTTTCTATGCGCTCGATAGACCCCGAATCCCGGTTCTCATCAGCGCCGCGACCCTGACCCTCAGCATCACCGCCAATTTGTTGCTCATCGAGAGCATGGGCTACCGGGTGCTGGCGCTGGTCACCTCCCTGGCAGCGCTGCTCAATGCCTTTCTTCTCTACTACTGGTTGCAGAAAACCGCGGGGGCCCTGCAAACGGCGAAGATCCTGACCACTCTCCTCAAGGTCCTGGGAGCCTCTCTGGTGATGGCGCTGGGCACCTTCCATCTCTACCGATGGCTGGCCGGCGCTTTTTTGCCGGTCGCCTTTGTCGGGAAGGCCGTGATCCTTGCCCTCTCGGTGGCGGCCGGAGTCTCAATCTACGCGGCCTGCTGCAGGCTCATCGGGGTACCGGAACTGGACCAGGCGCTGGAGTCGATCAGGAGAAGATTGCAGTCGAAATGAGGTGGGCTGCGGTCAAACCCCGGGGTTCCGCGAGCCTCCGGGTTAACGGTTCGGGTTGGGGGCCATCACCACCAGCAGGTTGAGGGGTTCCGGCGTATGGTTGGTCACGCCGTGGACGGCTCCGGAAGGCGCCAGCACGATCTCTCCGGCCTCGAGCACTTTCTCTTCCTCTCCGACCACAAAGGTTCCCCGTCCCTGCAGTACGAAATAAATCTTGTCGGCGCCCTGATGGGTATGGGGCTTCTGGGACTGCCCGGGGCGCAGGCAATAGAGATCGCAAAAAAGGTTGGCCGTGTCGAAAAGGCTGACCTTCTTCATTTTCTCAGAGGAAAATTCCTGTTTGCCGAGT
>JAPVWS010000421.1 GCA_027493295.1 Candidatus Versatilivorator vitaminiformans
GACAGGCAGCCGTCCGTAGGTGGGCTTGAACCCCGTGACCCCGCAGTAGCTGGCCGGACGATTGACCGAAGCCACCGTCTGGGAACCCAGCCCCAACCGAACCATCCCGCAGGCCACGGCCGCAGCCGAGCCGCTGCTGGAGCCGCCGGGAGTGTGGGCGGGGTTCCAGGGATTGCGGGTGGCACCGGGATCCAGAAAAGCCAGGCTGGTGGTGACGGTCTTGGACAGGACGAAGGCGCCCAGAGACAGCAGGCGCTCCACCACGCCTGCGTGTTCCCGGGCCGGCGCCTCCGGAAGAAAGTCCACGTTGCAGCGGGTCGGCATTCCCTGGACGTCGATGATGTCCTTGACCCCCAGCGACCAGCCGCTCAGCGGCCCGCCGCCGCTCCGCTCGTGACGCTGCCGGGCTCCGTCGAGGTCCCAGTCCACCAGGGCCCTGACGGTTCCCTCCCAACGCCGGATGGCCGCAAGCTCCTTTTCCATGCCTGTTCCCCCGATACCGCCCCTCAGCCGGGTTGCCTGAAACCTTAGGTATAATCACCCGGGCTCGATTCCGTCCGACCCGGCCCACCCACCGACCCTATGCAACCCATCGCCCTGCTGCTGATCCTTGTCTCCGCGGTCATTCACGTGGGATGGAACACTCTCGGCAAGCGAAGTCAACCCAGCGGCGCCCTCTTCCTGGCTGCCAACCTGGTAGGTTGCCTCTGTCTGCTGCCGGGGCTGGCCTACCATATCCCGAAAATTCCCGCGATTCTAGCGGAATTGTGGCCTCTGCTGGCGGTAAGCAGTTGCGCCACCGTCATCTATTACCGCAGCCTGGCCGCCGCCTACAACTCCGGGGACCTCTCCCTGGCCTATCCGCTCTCCCGATCCTCCCCGCTGTTTATCGTGGCGGTCATGTTCCTGCTGGGGCGAGGCGCGGAGATCAGCACCGCCTGCCTGGCCGGCATCGTGCTGGTGCTGGCGGGCTGCATACTCCTGCCCATGAGGCATATGACCGACCTCAAAGGCAGCCACTACCTCAGCCGCGTCTTCCTGGCGGCCCTGCTGGCGGCCCTGGCCACCACCGCCTACTCCATCGCCGACGAGCAGGCCTTGCGGCTGCTGGTCTCGGGGCGGTCGGGACCGTTGTCCAACCTCGAGGCCAGCCTGGTCTTCGCCGCCTTGTGGGCGCTTTCCTCCAGCGGTCTGCAGGCGGCGGTGGTCCTGGCCAGCAAGCGGGAGAGGACCATCTTCCTGGAGCTGATACGGCGGCGATCCCGCATCTATGTTCCCTTGGGACTGGGCATCAACCTGGGCTACCTGCTCATACTGGCCGCCATGACCTGGAGCCACAACGTCAGCTACGTGGTGGCCTTCCGCCAGATCAGCATTCCCTTGGGCGCCCTGTTGGGCATCTTCTGGCTCAAGGAGCCGCTTCCCCTTCCCAAGGCCGTGGGCCTGCTGATTCTCCTCGTCGGCCTGACCCTGGTGGCCGTCGGATGAAAGCTCCGGCAAGCACACCTCAAAGGGAGTGACTTTGATCCGGGGCTCTTGTATATTTTGACTCATCCTTCGATCGGCAGCCTGGTCTCGCCTCCCGGGACGGGGGGCGGCCGCGGGGAGCGCTGATGGACAAGCCGTCGCCACATTCCGGCCCGATTCGGACAGCCCGAACGAGGTTGGCGGGAGTCTGCCTGATGGCGACCCTGCTGCTGTTGGCCGGGGTTCCGGGTTGGGCCTCCGTGGACTTCCAGGACCAGGTGCTGCCCGTCCTGCAGCAGAACTGCCTTCCCTGCCACGACCGCCACACCCGAACCAGCGGATTTTCGGTGGATAGCCTCGACTCGGTGCTGGCGGGAGGCGCGCGCCACGGGGCCGCCGTCATGCCTGGAGCCCCCGGGCAGAGCCCCCTGATACAGGTGCTGCGCGGCCAGATAGAGCCGCGAATGCCGCTGGGCCGAGCCTTTTCCGAAGACCGGATTCAACTCATCGAGCAGTGGATCGGCGGACTCTCAGCCACTCGCCAGGCGGACTCGCCGGCGGAGCCTTACTGGGCCTACATCAAACCCGCTGCCGGGCTGCCGCCCGAGGTCAAGGACTCGCCCTGGATCCGGAACGGCATCGATTCCTTCATTCTGGAACGCCTGCAGGAGGAGGGACTCTCACCCGCGCCCCCCGCTTCCCGGAGGACCCTGATCCGCAGGTTGTTCTTCGACCTGTTGGGGGTGCCGCCCGAGCCGGCCGAGGTGGAGGCCTTCGCCGACGATCCCTCTTCCAACGCCTATGAAGCCCTGGTGGACCATCTGCTGGCCGATCCACGCTATGGGGAGCGCTGGGGGCGCCACTGGCTGGACCTGGCCCGTTACTCCGATACCAACGGTTACGAAGGCGATCCGGAGTACTACCACACCTGGCGCTACCGGGACTACGTCATCGATGCCTTCAATGCCGACAAGCCCTACGACCTTTTCGTGAAGGAACAGTTGGCCGGGGACGAGTTCTTCGAGATGATGTCGGCCGGGGCACTGCCGCCTCCCGAACCTGAATCGGTGGTGGCCCTGACCTTTCTGCGCCTGGCTCCCTTCACCGAGCCCCGCGGCGAAGAGGACCGGCACGTCCTGCTCAGCGAAATGACCTCCACCGTCGGTTCCGTCTTTCTGGGGCTGACGGTGGGCTGCGCCCAGTGCCACGACCACAAGTACGACCTGCTGCCCACCAGGGACTTCTACCGGCTCAAGGCCTTTTTCGCCGCGGTGCAGATCGATCCCCCGCGCCCCGGGGACATCCAGCAACTGGGAGGACCGCAACCCGCCAGTTTCGTCAATCCGGCCCACAAGGAGCGTTGGGACCGGGAGCGGGCCGCATTGGAACAACAGCTACAGACCACCGAAAAGTCATTCGCCCTCTTTTACGAACCGCTACTGGAGCGACTGAAAGCCTACAGGACGGAGGCCGCCCGCGACCGCCTGGCCTCCCCGGAGCCCGAACCGCCCACCTTCAAGGACCTGAAGAAAGCCATCCGGGACGACCAGGGCTACCGGAAGTTTTCCATTGAAGAACACCGGCAGTTCACCGACTTCAGACACCGTGTT
>JAPVWS010000422.1 GCA_027493295.1 Candidatus Versatilivorator vitaminiformans
ACCTTCAAGGACCTGAAGAAAGCCATCCGGGACGACCAGGGCTACCGGAAGTTTTCCATTGAAGAACACCGGCAGTTCACCGACTTCAGACACCGTGTTCTTCGGCTCAAGAACAGCATCGAGCGGCGCAAACCGCTGGCCATGTCCTTGAGAAACGCCGACGGCCCCCCCTACGGCCCCAACGTCTCCACCACCTACGTCCTGGAGCGGGGTCATTGGAACCGCAAGGGAGAACCGGTGGAACCGGGATTCCCCAGCGCCATCGAGGGCCACTCCCAACCGGCCCCCATCGACCTGGATCCCTTCGGGCGCTACCCGACCAGGGGTCGTCGACTGGCACTGGCGAAGTGGATCGCCAGCCCCGAGAATCCCCTGACGGCCCGTGTGATGGTCAATCGCCTCTGGCAGTGGCACTTCGGGAGGGGCATCGTGGATACGCCCAGTGATTTCGGCAAGAACGGAGCGGCCCCGACCCATCCCCGCCTGCTGGACTGGCTGGCGCGCGAGCTGGTGGAGCGAAACTGGAGTCTCAAGTCCATGCATCGACTCATGGTGACTTCCGGCGCCTACCGCCGGTCTTCGCTGCACTCCGATCCCGAGGCCACCCGGATCGACCCGCAAAATCGGTACCTGTGGCGCTTCCAGCGGCGCCGCCTGGAGGGGGAAGCCGTCCGGGACAGCATCTTGACGGCCAGCGGCAGGCTCAACGGCGACCGCGGCGGGCCTCCCGTCTTTCCTCCCCTGCCCCCCGGGCTTGACGAAGCCCAGAAGGTCCAGGGCACCAACACCTGGGAGACCATGCCCGGCCCCCGGGGCCGCAAGCGAAGCGTCTACATCTTTCAGCGACGGTCTCTGAGCATGCCCCTGATGGAATCCTTCGACGCGCCGGTTCCCAATGCCTCCTGCGCCCGGCGGGAGACCTCGGTCTCGGTTCTCCAGGCCTTGACCATGTACGACGGGGAGTTCGTAAACCAAGAGGCGCGCCACTTCGCCGAGCGGGTCAAGCGCGAGGGCGGCGCCGATCCTGCCTCCCGGATCCGCCAAGCCTTTCAGATTGCCCTAGGCCGGGATCCCCGTCCCGAGGAGACCCAGCAGTCAAGGCGACTGTTGCAGGAGAGCCCGTCCGGCGACGGATTGACGGCCCTTTGCCGGGTGCTGCTAAACAGCAACGAGTTCGTGTATATTGATTAGTGGAGCCCCCGTCCTGGCGGGCGGATAATAGGAGAGTGAGACAGGTTTGATTCAGTTGCTGAACGTGTCGACTAAATAACTATCCACTAACCACTGGCCACTATTCACTTTTCACCCGGTTGCGCCACCGTTCCATACGACGAGGCGACTCCTACGCGGCGAAACATGGGGGTTCCAGACAAGAGGAGTTGGACCATGAATGAGGAGCACCGGAACCGCATCGCCGGGCTGCCGCTGCAGGCTCTGTCCCGGCGGGACTTTCTCTGCCGTTCCTGCAACGGGATCGGAGCCCTGGCCCTGGCCGGCATGCTGGCGGACGAGCTGCCGGCGGGAACCCCGGCCGCCGCAGGACCTCCCCTGCCTCATTCCGGGCGCAAGGCCAAGCACTGCATCTTCATGTTCATGGCGGGAGGGGTCAGCCACGTGGACAGCTTCGACTACAAGCCGGCTCTGCAGAAACTGGCCGGGCAGAAGCTGCCCCCCTTGAGCGGTCTTTCCGGAGAGATCCAGGGCTACCTCAACAAGCCTCATCGGGTCATTCCCAGCGCCTTTGAATTCAAGCGCTATGGCCAGTCGGGCCGCGCCATCTCCAGCCTCTTTCCCCGCATCGGCCAATGCGCGGACGACCTGGCGTTCGTCTACGGGATCGAGGTCGAGAACAACAACCATGGTCCCGCCACCATGCACGTCACCACCGGGTCCCAGTTTCAGGGCAGCGCTTCGGTGGGTTCCTGGGTCACCTATGGACTCGGCAGCCCCAACCGGAATCTACCCGGCTACATGGTGATTCAAGACCCCAGGGGCGCCCCGGTGAACGGCGCCGCCGTCTGGGGGAGCGGCTATCTGCCCGCGGCCTACCAGGGTACCGTGCTGCGCTCCAGCGGCACCCCCATCCTGCACCTCGACCTTCCCGGCGGAGTGGACCGCTCCCAGCAGCGCCGGGAGTTCGACCTGCTCCACTTCCTCAACTCCCGGCACCTGGACCAGCGGCCCGGGGCTTCCGAGCTGGAGGCCAGGATCAGCGCCTACGAGCTGGCCTACCGCATGCAGGCCTCGGCCCCGGAAGCGGTGGACCTGTCGGAAGAGCCGGCCCACACCCGCCGTCTCTACGGCCTCGACAATCCCGTCACCGAGGGGTTTGGTCGCCAGTGCCTGCTGGCCAGGCGCATGGTGGAACGGGGGGTGCGCTACACCCTGCTGGTTCACGGCGTGGAGATCAACAAGCACAGTTGGGACGATCACACCAACGTGGAGGGACGCATGCGGAACCACGCCGCCGAGGTCGACCTGCCGGTGGACGCCGCCGAGGTCGACCTGCCGGTGGCGGGACTGTTGCAGGACCTCAAGCAGCGGGGACTGCTGGAGGAGACGCTGGTGGTCTGGGCCTCGGAAATGGGCCGCACTCCCTTCCTCAACGACCTCGAGTCCAAGACTCCCGGCCGTGACCACAACCAGTTCGCCCTGGTCATGTGGATGGCCGGCGGAGACGTCAAGGGCGGCGCCACTGCCGGAGCCACCGACGAGTTCGGCGTCAAGGCCCTGGAGGAACAGATTCCCCTGCGCGACGTGCACGCCACCATCCTCAACCTGCTGGGCCTGGACGACATGCGCCTGACCTACCTCCATGGCGGCCGCTTCCGCCGCCTCACCGACATCGGCGGCCGCGTGCTCCACGAAATCATCGCCTGACGGATCCCGCACTGCCGGCCGGGGAATTGTTCCAATAAATAAGCACGTTTCCCCTTGCAGTGTCGTAAGTTAGGGGAGAGCTGCAAAGCTGCGGTTGACGTGGGTTACCCGGCGAGACGCCACCTACAAACCATCCTTATAGAGCAGCGGAGCTGCGCCCTCGTGTAGCCCCGGGCGGCAGCCCGGGGTCTCATGGATTCCGCGCCAACCTAGCCGCGAATGCGGCGAATAGGAAGCATCCTTCCGAAGCACACCGCCCCCCTCATCTCCGCAGTCGAAGACCCAAATCGTGGGTCACAGGTCCATGACCCGGTCCACGTGCGGGTCCAGCTTCTGGGGCTTGGAGAGGAGGGAGATCCCGAAGAACAGGGTGAGGGAGACCAGCAGGGCGATGGCGCCGGCGTCGATGCGGAAGGGGATCTGGATCTTGAGCAGCTTGACCCCCAGATTGATGACCAGGCTGGAGATCATGGCCGTGTTGGCGGCCAGGGAGGTGGCCCGCTTCCAGTTGAAGCCGATGGTCACCACCGGGACCAGGGCCGCCGCAAAGGTGCCCCAGCCAAAGGCTCCCAGGATGGCCACCAGGTCGCCGGAGTAGACGGCGATCAGGGATGCCACCAGGGCGATGACCACCGTGGCCGTGCGGGCCCAGAGCAGCTCGTTCTTCAGCGACCGCCCCCGCAGGGACTGGGGAATGTCGTGGACGATGGCGGCCGAGCCGATGTTCAGGAAGCCGTCGGCGGTGGACATGATGGCGGCGAACAGGGCCGCGAAGACCAGGCCGGCCAGCAGGGGATGGGTATAGGCCTGCAGGAACTGGGGCGCCGCGGCATCGATCCCGGGCAGTTCGGGATGGCTGCCCGAGAGCACCAGGGTTCTCATGGCCAGGCCGATGCCGAGCCAGAGGAGCGCGGTCAGCGAGTACCCCACCACCGAGATGGGCAGGGTGCGGCGCACATCCCCCACCCGCTTGCTCATCATCAGCTTGGTGATCACGTGAGGCTGGCCCGAGGCCCCCAGGGTGAAGAGGAAATACCAGGAGAGGCACCCCAGCATGCCCACCGACCCCCAGGGGCTGATGGCTTCGGGGTCGTCGGCCCCGATGGTCAGCGACATGCCCGCAAAGCCGTCCGGAACGGCGGTGGTGGCCGCCACCAGCACCAGCAGGGCCGCAATCACCATGATGCAGCCTTGAATCACGTCGGTATAGACCGAAGCGATGATGCCGCCGGTGACGCAGTAGAACACCAGGACCGCGAACGACACGGTCACGCAGGCTTCCAGGCTCAAGCGGCCGATCGGAGTATTGGCGATGATGTCCTGCAGAACGGTGGCCATGGCCAGGATCTGGGTCCCCAGGTAGCCCATCACACCCAGCAGGATGGCGAGGGAGGTCAGCAGGCGGGTGAGCCGGCTGTTGTAGCGGGCGGCCACCACGTCCGGCAGCGACACCGACTCTTTCAACTCGGCCAGCAGGCGGATACGCTTCCCCAACAGGTAGAAGGAGATGCAGGTGCCCATGGGGGCGCTGATCACCATCCACAGGGAGCTCATTCCCATGTGGTAGACCAGCCCCGGGCCGCCCACGAAGCCGAACCCGCTCATGATGCTGGAAAAGACGGCGAAACCGGTGACGATGACCCCCAGGTTGCGGCCGGCCATGAAGAAGTCCGCGCTGGAGCGGGTCCGCCGAAGCGCCCACAGCCCCACCGCCACGCAGATTCCCATGTAGAAAATCACCGAGAACAGGATGGTGACGCCCCGGTCCGTTTCCATCAGCGATGCTCCTCAGGCGATTCGGGACCCGTCGGGGTGTTGCTGCCCGTCGGCGCGGCGTCGACCAGCTCCCGGAAGCGGCGGCTGTCTTCCTTGCGGAACACCCAGTCCTCGAACTTCAGGCTGTAGACCAGCACGAAATAGAGGGGGAACGGCCACAGAACCCACAGCATGACGGCCGTGGGCGGCGGCAGCGACACCAGCAGCCGGGTGGGATCCTTCACGTAGTCCTGGTAGGTGAGAACCAGGGCCATGAAGACGGCCAGGTAGAGGACGCCGCCCAGCAGGAG
>JAPVWS010000423.1 GCA_027493295.1 Candidatus Versatilivorator vitaminiformans
GGTGGCCTCGGATCCAATCAGGTGAGCACCCAACAGTTCCCCGTCGGCTTCGCCAAAAATCAGCTTCACAAATCCCTCGCTCTCTCCCACCGCCAGGGCCTTGCCGTTGGCTCTGAAGGGAAACCGGCCGACTCGGTAGGGCTCGCCCGATTCTCTGGCCGCCCGTTCGGTGAGCCCGACGCTGGCGACTTGAGGATTGCAATAGGTGCAGCCGGGATAGTGGGGGAGCGGCCTGGGCTCTCCGTTCCCGAAAAGGCCCTCGACGGCCTGAACGGCCTGGTAGCTGGCCACATGAGCCAACCAGGGCGGCCCAATCACATCTCCGGCTGCATAGACTCCCTCGACCGAGGTCCGGTAGTTGCCATCCACCTTGATAAAGCCCCGCTCGGTTTCGAGTTCCAACCCGGGTGGAAGAAGCGCTTCCACCCCTACGGCCACCAGTACCACCTCAGCTTCCACTCTGCCGGTAGTTCCACCACCGAAGCTCACCTGAACACCGAACTGGGTCGCGATCCCCTCTTCCACTCGTGCGGAGGTGTGGACCTCGATGCCCTGCCGGCTGAAGGACCGGGCCAGGGCCTGGGACACTTCCTCGTCTTCGCCCGGGAGCAGATGCGGCATCATCTCCAGCAAGGTGACCCGGGTGCCGAAGGCGTTGTAGAAGTAGGCGAACTCCACCCCGATGGCGCCGGCGCCGATGATCACCATGGATGCTGGAGGCGCGTCCAACACCAGGGCTTCCTTGCTTCCGATGACCCTCTTTCCGTCGAAGGGCAGGCCCGGCAGCGGACGGGGACGGACCCCGGTGCTTATCAGGACCCTATCGGCTTCCAGTGAACGCCTGGAGCCGTCGGAAAGCGCCGCCGTGACCAGGCCCGGCTCGGCCAGCTCCGCCTTGCCCACCAGGTAGTCGACCCGATTTTTTCGGAACAGGTAGGCGACGCCTCCGGCGAGCTGGTCGGCCACTTTTCGGCTTCTTCCCATGATCCCGGACCACTCGAAGGACAAACCTTCGAACTTCAGGCCAAAATCTCCGGCGCGATCTTTGAGAAGCCGATAGAGCTCGGCGTTGCGCAGCAACGACTTGCTGGGAATGCAGCCCCAGTTCAGGCAGGTCCCTCCGGCCCGGTCCATCTCGACGCAAGCCACTCTCCTGCCCAACTGCGCCGCCCGAATGGCGCCCACGTATCCCGCCGGGCCGCCTCCAATCACCACCAGGTCGTAGCGCTCAGGCATCGTGGGCCTCTCGAGATCGATGAATGGATGGATGGGATCGGCTCACGGAAAGCATTCGGTGGGCTTTCGTTGGGACCGACTACAACCGGCACGGTCTAGAGCAACAGCAACGCCGGTTGCTGGAGCAGCCTCCGCATTTGACCCAGGAATTCGGCGGCTACGGCCCCATCGACGACCCGGTGATCGCAACTCAAGGTCAGGTTGAGCCGATGACCAGGACGAATGCGATCGTCCTTGTCGACCACAGGCTTTTTGACGATGGCGCCTACTCCAAGAATAGCTGCCTGAGGAGGGTCGATGATGGCTTGAAAACTGTCAATGCCCCTGGCGCCCAGGTTCGAAACAGTAAAGGTGCCGCCGCGATACTCATCCGGGTTCAACCGCTGAGTGCGCGCCCGTTCAATCAGATCCCCGGCCTCCCGACTGATCTGGCGCAGGTTCTTGGATTCTGCGTTTCGGATTACCGGTGTCAATAGCCCCTCCTTCAGGCTGACCGCAAACTCCAGGTTCACATGACCATGGCGAAGAATACCCTCGCCCGTGAAGGAAGCATTGAGCTGTGGCACCCGGGTCAGGGCCATGGCCGTCGCCTTCAACACCAGGTCATTGACGCTCAGCTTGCTTCCACCCCACTCCTCCAGGGCGGAGTTGACCTGACCCTGAAACTCCAGCAACGGTTCGGCATCGATCTCGATCTGCAGGTAGAAATGGGGGATGCGGGTCTTGCTTTCCACCATGCGTTCAGCGATGAGCTGCCGCATGGAGCTCAGGGGAGCCGGCTGGCTCACGGCCGCGGAGGGCTGGTCCGAAGAGGCACTGGAGCCGCCGGCAGCCACGACGTCTCGATAGAGGATGCGTCCTGAAGGCCCGGAACCCGTCACGCCGGCCAAGTCCAGATTCATTTCCCGGGCGGCTTTTCGTGCCCGGGGCGAGGCCTTGACCCTCTCCGAGGGAGTCGCTCTGCCGGAAGTCCCCACGGCTATTTCAGGAGAGGCAACTTCCGGGGCCCGGACGGTGGATTGCGATGGTTGGCCGCCTGCATCGATCGCAGCCATGGGCTCGCCAACCGAAACTCTTTGGCCTTCCTCGACATAGATTTCCGACAGCACGCCGTCCTCCTGGGATTCCATCTCCATGGTGGCCTTGTCGGTCTCGATTTCCGCCACCACCTCTCCCCTGGAGACGGCCTCACCGATGCCCTTGAGCCAACGCACCACCACACCGTCTTCCATGGTGTCACTAAGTTTCGGCATGGTGATCTCAGCCATGTCTGCTCCCGGCGTTCATACCCGGCCCACAAGAGGGGAGGCCTGCCTCACCTGCTCTGCCGCTACCTGCTCAATGAGCACACAACCGGCTTGTGTTCAACGGTCCCGCCCGTATTGTACAGTAGCACTCACTCCAATGAACAACTACGAGAAACGGACTTCCCTGGCCGACCGGCGTCGCCATCACCCTTCCGCAAACGGTTGGGCTTCGTGTCCCTTGGTGGTCCTTCGTGCCCCTTCTTGGATTTCTCTTTTTTCGTCCGCCGACGATTCTCAGGCGGCATCGGCGGGTTCGGGATCTCCTGGTGCGCCCCCGGCGGTCGTACCCAGGGCATAGGGTGCCGAAACCAGGAACAGAAAGACCATCAACACTTCGGAATCCCCGAAATTGAACTCGAACAGCCCGGCCAGAAATAACGCCAGCAGGCTGAGAAAACCCCCGGCATGGACGGATTTTTCCAGGGAGGGGAGTCTGGCCCGTCTGAAACCCAGCCAGTGGTCCCTCCCCATCCTGAGGATGAGCCAGAGCCAGGCGAGGGCGCAGGGAATGCCCCGCTCGGCCGCGAACTGAAGCAGGTTGTTGTGCATGTGGATCCAGAAGAAACCCCCTCTTTGACGGGCCCCCTCGTCGGGGTGGTAGTCAAAGAAGACTTCGGAGACTCGCTGGGGACCCACTCCCACCCAGGGGTTCGCCCCTACCATCTGTATTCCCGTCCTCCAGATCTCCAGGCGCGCGGCGTTGGAGGGGTGGTGCGGATCCCAGATGCTGGCCAGCCGCTTCTGAATGGAATCGGGCAGGCACACCGCCAATATCAGGATGCCGGCCCCGCTGACGAGCACCGTCTTCAGGGTGGGGAACCTCAACCAGGCGGCCACCAACAGGCAGGCGAGACTGGCGATCCAGACGCTCCTGGTCAGCGTCAGGAGCAGCGTGACACCCAGGAAGCAGACTGCCAACATCCAGAGCGGCCGGCGCTCTGGGGCGGAGAAGAGCAGATGAGCCAACATGGCCAGGAACACCAGCATCAGTCCTCCGCTCAAGGTCATCCAATGGCCCATAAAGCCGGTCAAGCGCCCATCCACACTCCCCAGGGAAGGCACCAGGTATTGGACCAGGGCGAAGCCGGCTGCCACCAGTCCGGCTGCAAAAAGCGCCTGGCAGGCCAGACCCACCCTTCTCTTGGAGAAATAGTTGGCCACCAGCAGAATGATGGCAAACAGCCAGAACTTGTAGATGGGAGGCAAGCCGATTCCCGGCTCGGGAGAGACCAGCCAGGAGACCAGGGTGGTCCCGACAAAGAGCAGCAGAGGCAGCTTGATGGGAGGAAAACGAAGGATCGGCCGCCGATTCAGGAGGCAGTCAAGCAAAAAACCCAGAATCGCCAATCCAAGGAAGATCTGAGATACCGCAATGCTGATCACCGGAAAGACGACCGCCAGGGTCGTCAATCCAAAAACGATGGGATCCAGATGGCTCCTGAACCATTGCACGCCGGCGGATTTTGCCACTCAAGCGACCTCTTGGGATCAAAGAGGAAAATTGCGGCTACTCGCTCATCCCCAACGCTCACTTGCGAGCCACCACGACCTGTCGATCGAAGCCCCAGCCGGTTACATCCTCGCCCCGGATCAGGCGAGGCCGACCGAATCCGGCAGCGCCGAGCCGATCCAGAATGTCGGTCCCATAGTTGCGAAAACAGAGAACGGCCGCGGATCCTCGAAGGCGGTCCCCATGATACTCCGGAGGCAGAAGGTGCTCCAGCCTGCCGTTCGCCAGCCGGGCTCTCTCAACGGTTGTCTGGGCGCCTGCCATCGGAACGGTGAACAGCAGCACCCCACCCGGCCTGAGCACCCGGAGCAGCTCTCTAAAGCCCTGCAGGTCATCGGGAACGTGCTCAAAGACCTCGGTCGAGGTGCAGACATCGAAGCAGCCGTCGGGGTAGGTCAACTGCTGTACATCCTGACATTGAACCCCTGCCTTGTATTGTCCGGGCGGCACGTCATCGAAATACTCGGAAAGCGTCAGCTTGCCGGCATGCCTGCGAAGATAGCCCACCAAGGGGCCCCTGGAGGACAACTCGTACACATGACGGCGCGACAGGTCGGGGAGGACGCCCTTCAGCACGCTCACAAAAGAGAGGGTGGCCGCGCTGGAGCGACACCTGAGGCAGCGAACGGCCATTTCGTAGTCGTCCAGCTTGATGAAACCCGTCCGGCCGCACAAGGGACAATCGCCGACCCTTACCCCAACCTTGCGCAAATTCAGCAGTTCCGCGGCTGTCCGTATCTCCCTCAACATGGTCGTGCCCTATTTGAAACAAGAGAAAAAGAGTGATCCACGAAGAGACACGAAGGACGACCAAGGGCCACCAAGCGTGACGGCGCTGCCGCATGGGCACGGGCTGCATCCCGGCAGGGCAGGGGCCGGACCTGGCCTGAGGACCCGTTGCCGAAGGGTCACTGAAGTCGAGTGCGTCCTTTCATGGTCTTGGGCGTGTCGAAAAAATCCTCGATCACGCGCCGTGCCGACTTCAGGTCGCGGCAGCGGTTTACCTGGGTGGAAAGGTAATGCCCGAAATGGACCCACTTGTGCCCCCAAGCCAGAAACAGCCGCAGGCGAGGCAATTGCTCGGCCGGAGCGAACCTGGCTTCCAACCCATCGCAGAAAAACGAAAGGGCCCGCTCGTATTCCCGGCCTTCCTCTTCTGCCGTCCGGGGAGCCCGCTGCCCCTCCCTTCCCCTGGGCCGGGCAAACCCCAACTGCTCGGCTACCTGCCAGAAAATCCAGGGTCTGGCGGTGGCTGCCCGAGCCACCATCACACCGTCACAACCGGTCTGCTGCAGCATCCGCACTATGTCCGACGCCTGCTGGACATCACCGTTGCCGATAACCGGGATCCCTACCGCATCCCGTACCCTGCCGATGTAATCCCAGTTGGCCTGGCCACGCCGGTGTTGAGACTGAATTCGCGGATGGAGCGTCACCCAGTCCGCTCCCGCCTGCTCCAGCATTCTGGCAAAATCCACCAGGTACTCGGGATCGTCCTTGAGACCGGTCCTCATCTTTACCGAAAGCGGCAGGGAGGTCAGCCTCCGGGTGGTGCGCACCACTTCCTCCGCGTACCGAATATCCCCCATCAAGGCCACCCCCCAGTTGTGCTTGAGCACCTTGCTGACCGGACAGCCCATGTTGATATCGATTCCGGCCGGCGAAAGGGTCATCAACTTCCTGAGCGAAGGCGCAATCCAACACTCATCGTTACCCAGCAGTTGGGGAATCAGGTCCCGTTCTCCCGCGGCTACCCGGGTCTTGGGTGTCCGGCCGACTTCCTCCCCGGGTAGAATGCGCGTGGATAACATCTCCGTAAAGAGAAGTGTCCCGGCATTGGACGGAAGGTAGGTTCGAACCAGTTGGCGAAAGGCCAGGTGTGACAATCCCGCCATGGGCGCGAAGATCACCGGAAAGTTGACCCGCACCCCGTTGCCGAAGGGAACGCGAGACAGCCGGCTGTGCCGCACGCTGGCGGGCGCCGCCTGGCAGGTCGGGACGGATCTCGACTGGGGCTCTTCCACGCTGATCATGCCTTCGTGCCCCCCGTGGAAATCTTTCTTGGTATGCCTGTCGATCTGAGGAACAGACTCTCTAGTGGACGGTCAGGTCCATCTCACCGATGGCTTTCAGAGCCACCGCGTTCTCGGGATCGATTTCCAGAGCCTGCATGTACTCGTCCAGGGCTTTCATTTGCTCGCCCCTTGCGAGGTAGATGTGCCCCAGGTTCAGGTAGGGGAAGTGCTTGGGATCGTACCGCTTGGCCTTCTTGGCTTTTTCCAGCCAGCCGATGGCCTCGTCCATTTGCCCTTGGCGCATCAGGTAGACACCGATGTCGTTGTAGGGATTCCCGAACTCGGGATCGACCGCAATCGCCAGGTGGCAATCACGGATGGCCTGGTCGAGCATGCCCAGAAAGGATACGGCCCAACCTCGGTAGGTGTAGCCTTCGGCGGTTGGATGGGCGGCGACGCTTCGGTTGAAGAGTCCGACCGCCGTCAGAAAGCGGCCATTGACCAGATGTTTGACCCCCTCTTCCCAAAGGGTGCGGGCCTGCTTCTGATTCTGATCTTCGGAATTCATGGCTTTGGTGAGTAGGATAACCCCCTCGATTGGTTTCAGGCAAGTGCCGCCCCTGCCCTGCCGGGCATATCATTCGAGACTGAAACAACGAATCTTCATAGCCTGTCGGGAACAGGGACCCCGTTCCGTTGGCACGGTTCTCTACCTAATGAACATCGATGCACAGGATGCACAGGATTAACAGGACGAGAGCTTCCTGCACCAGAAGCCGGCTCGGGCGATGATCCGGTGCGGTTTTGCGGATGTTCAGGATTGCAAGCCCGCCATCTCCAGAAAGAAATCCTGTGCATCCTGTGCATCCATGTAAATAAAACCATCTACCGGTGCGTGACTTGGAATCGGTTTCCGGCCACCAGGCGCAGCCGTTTGTTTCAAATAAGTGACGCCCCTGGCCTGCCGTGGAGATCATTGGAGGAATAAACTGCCGATCTCATTTCAAGAAGAACCACCAATGGACACGAATGAACACGAATAGGAACAGATTTCTTTCAGTTTTTCTTCGTGGCCCTTGGTGGATCACTGTTTATTCTTTTGTTTCAGGCAAGTGCCGCCCACGCCCCCTCGGGCGGATCATACGAGAGTGAAACAACGGATCTCTTTGGGCCTATGAACAGGACGAGAAGCCGGTGCGCAGCAAGCGGATGCCCACCCGGGAGCGCGGGCGTCCCGCCCGCACCACACTGGCAAGGCCTCGCCCATCTCCGCCACCCGGCTCGACCGGCAACTTCGTCAGGCCTCTGCCTCGGCCGGGCCCATGCCATTCCCGCCGGCAGAGTGGCCGGGTGCCGCATCGCAGGGAAACTGAGGGGCACCGAACGGGAGTGCATGCGGGCGGGACGCCCGCGCTCCCGGGTGACGCCTCCTCCCATCACTCTTGCTACCGAAGGGGGCACACGCCGCCTCGCGGGCCTCGCAGATGCCGCTAAATCCCTTGGCCTTGAACTGGTTCCACAAGCTGTGGCTGCTTGAGTTGCGGCGTTTGTTTCAAATAAGCCCGGCCCCGTCCTTCCACAACGGTGCGGAGTCTCTTTCAATATCCGGTGCGACTTGGTGAGCAGTGTGGGTTCGCCACAAAAAGCACAAATAGTCACAAATGGTGTTTTTGTGCCTTTTGTGGTCGTTTCCGGCAAAGAAGCTGGGGCCCTGCTTGGGCCGGGCCCATGCCGTTCCCGCCACGAGGGTGGCCGGGCGTCGCATCGCAGAGAAACTGAGCGGCACCTGACGGCATAGCATGCGGGCGGGACGCCCGCGCTCCCGGGTGGGCCTCCTCCCATCACTCTTGCTGCTCGAGGGGGCGCGCGCTGGCCTGCCGGGCCACAGTCCCGGCGATGCAGCAGAGCCGTCACGATTAGTGTCCCTTCGTGGAGGTCTCTATTTGGCGGGACGTGGATATCCCCTCGTTTGGTTTCGGCTCGGAGGTGCATCTGCTCCGTCCCTCGGCTTGACCCGAAATCGGTAATTCCATTACTCTTTGTTGGCATAGTCTGAGCTCAAGCCTAAGGGTGTAAGGGGAGACGTCGGATGGCAACAATCCAAAGGCGACAGACGGTGGCGGTCCGGGTAGGTTCGGTCATGGTGGGATCCGGATACCCGGTGGCGGTGCAGTCCATGACCAACACCGACACCGCCGATGCAGTCGGAACAGCCAGCCAGGTGGCTGCGCTGGCCCTTTCGGGCTCGGAGCTGGTTCGGATCACGGTAAACAACGACCAGGCAGCCCGGGCGGTCCCCGAGATCGCGGCTCGCCTGCGCGACCTGGGAATCGAAGTCCCGCTGGTGGGCGACTTTCACTACAACGGACATCTTCTGCTCAGCCGCTATTCCGATTGCGCCCGCACTCTGGCCAAGTACCGCATCAACCCCGGCAACGTCGGCGCCGGCAGGCACCGGGACGAGAACTTCCGGCGCATGATCGAGGTGGCCAACCAGAACGCCAAGCCGGTCAGGATCGGGGTGAACTGGGGGTCCCTGGATCAGGTGCTGCTGGCCCGAATGATGGACGAAAACGCGGCTTCTTCCCAACCGAAGGACTCCGCCGAGGTAACGCGGGACGCCATCGTCAGGAGCGGCCTGGAATCGGCCCGGCTGGCGGAAGAGTATGGGATGCCCCACGACCGCATCATCCTGAGCGCCAAGGTTTCGGGAGTACAGGACCTCATCCGGGTCTACCGGGACCTGGCGGGCCGTTGCGACTATCCCTTGCACCTGGGACTGACCGAGGCGGGCATGGGGGCCAAGGGAATCGTTGCCAGCTCGGCCGCCCTGGCCGTGCTGCTTCAAGAAGGGATCGGAGATACCATTCGGGTTTCCCTGACCCCTGCTCCCGGGGGAGACCGCACCGAAGAAGTCCAGATCTGCCAGCAAATTCTCCAGTCCATGGGAATTCGCAGCTTTCTGCCGCAAGTGACCGCCTGCCCGGGATGCGGCCGCACCACCAGCACCTTCTTTCAGGAAATGGCCGAGGAGATCCAGAGCTACTTGAAAAATCGCATGCCGGCCTGGAAAGACCGGTACGAAGGTGTCGAAGACCTCAAGGTTGCGGTCATGGGCTGCATCGTCAACGGCCCCGGGGAATCCAAGCACGCACATATTGGTATTTCCCTTCCCGGCACGGGAGAAGACCCCAAGGCGCCCGTGTTTGTCGACGGTCAACTCACCACCACCTTGCGGGGACCGGGACTGGTGGCCGAGTTTCTGAAACTGATCGATGAATACGTGGACTCGCACTACTCCAGGAAAGACGCCGCGCTTCCGGTAGGCCAAGAACCCGGACACTAGTGTTCTGTAACAGAAATAGGGTTGCCATGTTTCGGAGCGCAACGGCACCGGATTCTAGGAGCGACGACGAGCGAATGCTATTCATTGCGAGGAG
>JAPVWS010000424.1 GCA_027493295.1 Candidatus Versatilivorator vitaminiformans
GAGCGAAGAGCGTAGCGGTCACTACGGTCGAGCGAGCATGGATGCGCTGAGGGGAAAAGGACAAGCCAGGGCGCGCCCAGCACCGTGTGTAGGCTGAAGGCTCCATACAAAGCGCCGCAAGATGTTAAACACGAATACTTTACTACCGTAGGCTAAGCGGCCTGGTGAGAAATGCGGGTTAAGCTCAAACGGGAGCATCCCGGGGCCATTCAGGCCCATGGGGAGGCCACCTATCCCAACGAGTGTTGCGGCTTGATGCTGGGGAGGCTGGTTCAGGGAGACAAGCACATCCTGGAATTGCTGCCTGCCGAGAATGCGCGGAAAGAGAGCGACCGACACAACCGATTTCTGATCTCTCCGCGGACCATGTTCGAGGCCGAGAAACGCGCTCGGGAAAACGGGATGGATGTTCTGGGCTTCTACCACTCCCATCCCAATGCCGAGGCCCGGCCCTCTCGGTTCGATCTGGATCATGCCTGGCCCTTCTACTCCTACCTCATTGTCTCGGTCTCTCAGGGAAGGGCAGGGGCCATGACCTGCTGGAGGTTGGCCGACGACCGGTCCCGTTTCAGTCCGGAGGAGATCGAAGCCGGCTGAGCCCGGCCGCATTGCTTGTTGCGGGGTTGGTTGCAGGCAAGCACATGCAGATTTTCATCCCATGCGCGGGGAACCGCTGAGAAATGCGGGCTATACTATGTCAGCGAGTGTGGATATGAACCTTGAGGAGGAGAAATGGCTTTGAAGGTGCTCCTGCCGGTTGCGCTGCGGCATCTCACGGGAAATCGGGATGAGGTGGAACTGAACGGCGATTCCGTGGGTGAGGTGATCGACGGACTGGTCCGTCGTTTTCCTGAGCTCAAGCCACATCTGCTGAACGATGAGGGGCAGGTCCGCAACTTTGTCAACGTCTACATCAATGACGAGGATGTCCGATATCTGCAGGAAGACCGGACACCTGTGAAGGAAGGAGACGTCGTGAGCATCGTGCCTTCCATCGCCGGTGGCAACCTTCCTGCCGTCGAGGCTGCTTCCGACAGCCTTGATCTCAGCCAGGATGAGATCCAGAGATACAGCCGGCACCTCATCATGCCTGAAGTCGGTATGGAGGGCCAAAAGAAGCTGAAGGCCGCCAAGATCCTGCTGGTCGGGACCGGGGGGCTCGGGGCTCCGCTGGGCCTCTATCTTTCAGCCGCCGGCATTGGAACGCTGGGGCTGGTCGACTTCGACACCGTCGATTTCAGCAACCTTCAGCGGCAGGTCATCCACGGCACCAAGGATGTGGGTCGCCCCAAGCTGGACTCTGCCCGGGAGAAGATCAGCGATATCAATCCCAACGTCCGGGTGGTGACCTACGAAGCCATGCTGACGTCCGACAACGCTCTGGACATCATTGCCGAATACGACATCGTGATCGACGGAACCGACAACTTCCCCACCCGCTACCTGGTGAACGACGCCAGCGTTCTGCTGAGGAAGCCCAACGTCTACGGGAGCATCTTTCGGTTCGAGGGCCAGGCGTCCGTGTTCGACGCCAGGCAGGGTCCCTGCTACCGCTGCCTCTATCCGGAGCCGCCTCCTCCGGGACTGGTTCCCAGTTGCGCCGAGGGGGGCGTTCTGGGAATTCTTCCCGGAATCATCGGGCTGGTTCAGGCCACCGAAGCCGTCAAGTTGATTCTGGGTAGCGGGCGATCCCTGGTCGGCCGTTTGATCCTATACGATGCGCTGCAGATGAAGTTTCGGGAACTGAAGCTGCGCAAGAATCCGAAGTGTCCTCTCTGCGGTGACCAACCCACCATCAAGGCCTTGATTGACTATCAACAATTTTGCGGCATTTCGCCTCAGGCTGCGGCCGGGGCGGCTGAGCCCGAGGAGTCCGATGAAATGACACCCAAGGAACTCAAGACGGTGCTGGATAATGGGGGAACCCCCGTCATTCTGGATGTTCGAGAACCCCACGAGTATGACATCTGCCGACTCCCCGGCTCCATTCTGATCCCGTTGGGGCAACTGGGCCAACGCATGGACGAGCTGAACTCCGATGACGAAATCGTGGTCCATTGCAAGCTGGGGGGACGCAGCGCCAAGGCCGTGGATCAGATGCAGAAGGCCGGCTTTTCCAACGTGAAGAATCTCACCGGAGGCATCGACCGCTGGTCTCAGGAGGTGGATCCTTCCGTGCCCAGGTACTGATCCGGGAAGGCGCCGGTGGAGGTCGAGGCAGCGGTGGGTGGAAGCCCGGGAGGGGCTGCATGATTCATCGAAGGAACAAGGGAATCTCAGGGCTGATAGGGCTGCTGGTGTTGACCCTGTTAGCTCCCCCCTCGGCCGCGGCGGACCCGAACAGGGGGACGGGGATCGAGCAGCAGATCCGGCAGGCCATCGATGCCGTCTATCCGGCGTTGGTTCAAATCTATGTGTTGTCTCTGCGTCACGGAGGAGGGAGAGGGCGGAAGTTCGAGTCCACCGGGAGCGGAGTGATCATCTCCGGGGAGGGCTACGTCATCACCAACCACCACGTGGCCGGAAAGGCGACCTCGATTCGCTGCGTCCTTTCCACTCGGGAAGAGCTGGATGCCGAGCTGGTGGGGACCGACGCCCTGGCTGATATTGCCGTGATCAAGCTGGACATGTCTTCCCGGGACGCCGCCAGCGGTCCTCTTCCGATCGCGCGATTCGGCAGTTCGGAGGCCCTTGCCGTGGGAGAACCGGTCCTGGCCATGGGGTGTCCGCTGGCCATCTCGCAGTCGGTGACACGCGGCGTGGTCTCCAACAAGGACATGATGATTCCGAAGCGCATGAGCGCGCCCTTGCGGCTGGATGGCGAGAACGTTGGATCTCTGGTCAAGTGGATCGGACACGACGCCGGCATTTTCCCTGGAAACTCCGGAGGGCCTCTGGTGAATCTGCGGGGTGAGATCGTGGGGATCAACGAGATCGGTCTCGGTCTGGGCGGCGCCATCCCCAGCGAGTTGGCCCAACCGGTCTCCCTAGAATTGATCGAGCATGGCAGGGTACGCCGGTCCTGGGTCGGCGCCGGCTTTCAACCGCTATTGAAGAACGGCGACACGGCGACGGCGGACCAAGGGGCGCTGGTATCGGGAGTGCTGCCGGGCTCTCCATCGGACCGGGCCGGACTCCGGGCAGGAGACATCCTGTTGAGCATTGACGGCGATCCGGTCCGGGTCAAGTTCGAGGAGGAAATGCCGGGCCTGATTCGGCGCCTGCTCTCCAAGCCGGTCGGTGCTCCCATGCGGGTGAACGTCCGGCGGGGAAGGGAAGACCTTTCCTTGAGCATTACGCCCGAATTGCGCGATGACGCCAGGGGCAGGGAGGTCGAGGCCAGGGAATGGGGTGTCACCCTCAGGCGTTTGACCCGGCTGGAATCCAAGGAGTTGCGTCGGCCGAGTCCGGAAGGGGTGCTGGTCAGCAGCATTCGACCCGGGGGCGCGGCAGACAAGGCTGTGCCCCGCCTGAGGCCGGGCGACGTCATCGTGGAGATCGGCGGCAAGGCAGTGAAGGGGGTTGGCGCCTTCAATCGATTGACCGGTGAGATCTGTCGCGACCAGCAGGGTCCCGTCCCGGTGGTGGTTGCCTTCGATCGTCGTTCCGAGCGCCTCCTGACCCTGGTGGAAGTGGGTCAGAGGCGGCCGCAAAGGCCCCCGGCCGAAGCCAGAAAAGCCTGGCTGCCGGTCGCGACACAGGTGCTGTCACGCAAGCTGGCCAAGGCCCTCGACCTTCGGGGCAAGAAGGGAGTGAGAATTACCCAGATCTATCCCGGCAGTTCCGCCGAGGCTGCCGGCTTCCAGGTGGGAGATATCCTGACTCATGTGGATTCCCAGCTTATCGAGGCCTCGGAGCCCCAGGACGCCGAGGTATTCAAGACCATGGTTCGCGCCTACCGGGTCGGCAGCCAGGCCGAATTCACCGTGATCCGGTCGGGAGAGACCAGCACCGTGAGTGCCGAGTTGGTCGCCATGCCCACCCCGGAAGGAGAGTTGCCGGTTTACGAGGACCTCCTTTTCGAGTTCACGGCCCGGGATATCTCCTACCTCGACCGCATCGCCAATCGATGGTCGGATGAGGAAAGCGGGGCCCTGGTCTCTCAGGTGGACGCCGGAGGATGGGCTGCCGTGGCCGGATTGAAGGCCCGGGATCTCATCAAGGCGGTGGATCACCAGGAAGTCAGGGGGGTTCAGGATCTGGAAGCCCGCCTGGAGGCCGCCGGCGACAGCAAACCACCGAACATCCCGCTGTTTGTCAAGCGGGGCATCTATACGCTTTTTCTGGAATTGCAACCCAACTGGAGCCAGGGCAATGGCGCGGCTCCATTGGATGGAGCGGAGCCATGATCCAGCTTGCCGGTCGACTGAAATACTGCCTGCTTCCGGTCATCGGGTTACTTCTGGCAGGCTTGGCGCAGGCTGCCGATATTCGGGATACGGCCCGGTCCGTTGCGGAGCAATCGAAGGGGGCGCTGGTCACGGTGCGGGTGGTTATGGGCATCAAGTTTTCCATCCGAGGCCAGAGCCGGGACCAGGAGCGCAAGGTTGAAGCCAACGGCACGGTCATCGACGCCTCGGGGCTGACCGTCGCTTCGGCCGCGGCGTTGGATCCAACCATCGTGATGCGGGCCACCACGCGAGCCGACATCAAGTCGGAATTCAAGGAGACCACGCTCATTCTGGATGACGGTACCGAGGTGGACGCCGAGGTGATCCTGAAGGACAGCGACCTGGACATGATCTTCATCAAGCCGCGCGAGGCCGAGGATTCCTTCAAGGCGGTGGCATTGGAGACCAACGGGCGCCAGCCCCGGATTCTGGATCAGGTATTCGCGGTGGGGCGACTGGGCAAGATCGGCAATCGGGCCATCCGGCTGCACCTGGGCCGGGTGGAAGCCTTGGTGAAGGGGCCGCGCCCATTCTACGTGTGCGACGCTTCTCTCTCCGCCAACCTGGGCTGTATCGTCTACGACTCCCGCGGGGCGCCGCTGGGCATTCTCGTGACCAAGCAGAATCCGGCCGGCATGGCCCGAGGCGGTTCCCGTCTGAGCGGCAATCAATTGATCCTGCCCATCCTGCGAACCATGGAAGACCTGGTCGAGATGGCCGCACAGGCCCGCGAGGCTCAGGCCAAGTCGCAAGACGAGTCGGCCGGCGACGAGTCTCCGTCCGATCAGTAGTCCGAGCCTTTTGCAAAACTCGGCAGCGGGACAACCCCCGGGAGCGCGGGCGTCCCGCCCGCATCCTTATTCCTGCAAACAGCCCCCCCATCCATGGCACTACCTTGCAAGTGGCACCGACGCCACCCTTAAGGGGATCGGTTCCATTGTGCCAAGTTTTGTGCGGGTGGGACGCCCGCGCTCCCGGGGGGGTATTGACTCCTTCCCCCTTTTTCCCTGGGCCCTCACAAGCTCGCTCGACTGTCGATGACTGCGGAGCTTCTTGCTCAGGAGTACGCGCTGGGGGAATAGTTCCTGCGCCATCCTCACGCCCCCTGGTGAAAAATGCGGGTTAAGGATCGTCCGCTGTCCGAACGGAATTTTGGGCACGACGCAAGAGCTGTACCACCGTTTCGGCAGCCTGCTCGGCAGACAACTGTGTGGTGTCGATACGCAAATCCGGATCGTTGGGCGTCTCGTAGGGTGAATCGATTCCCGTGAAATTCGGAATTTCTCCTCTGCGGGCTTTCACATACAGCCCCTTCGGGTCGCGCGCCTCGCAGACATCCAGGGGCGTATCGACGAAGATCTCGAAGAACTCACCCTCCTCCATCAGGTTCCGTGCCATTTCCCGTTCCGATCGGAACGGAGAGATAAAGGAGACGATCACGATCAGCCCGGCATCGACCATCAACTTCGCGACTTCGGAGACCCGGCGGATATTTTCGACCCGGTCCCGGTCGGTGAAGCCGAGGTCCCGGTTCAGTCCGTGCCGGACGTTGTCGCCGTCGAGGACATAGGTGTGCTTGCCGAGCGCTCGCAGCTTCTGTTCCAGCCGGTCTGCGATCGTCGACTTTCCGGCTCCCGAAAGTCCGGTCAGCCAGAGGACGCAGGGTTTCTGGCCGATGGCGCGCGCCCGCTCCGCCTTGTCGGTCTTCAATTCCTGCCACACGACATTGCTGGCGCGCCGAAGCGCGAAGCCGATCATTCCCGCGCCGACCGTTGAGTTGGTCGACCTGTCGATGAGGACGAAGGCGCCCGTCCTCCTGATTGCGCGGTGGGAGTCGAACGGCACCGGGCGATCCAGTGAGATCTTGCAATAGCCGACCTCGTTCCGCTCAAGCGTCTTGGCGGCAAAGTGGCCCATTGTTTCGAAGTCGACACGGTGGGTCAGATCGGTGACACGGGCGACTGCAGACGCACCGGCAAAACGGGCCAGATAGGACCGTTCGGGAAGCATCGGCTGCGCATCCATCCAGATCAGATGGGCAGCAAACTGGTCGGCGACTTCCGGAGGCTGGTCGGCTGCGGCGATCATTTCTCCTGGGCTCGCATCGATTTCGTCTGCGAGCACCAGCGTGATCGCCTGGCCTGCCAGCGCGCTCTCCAGCTCACCGGCCGGTCCGAGAATGTGTTCGACGGCGGTCGTCTCGCCCGAGGGGCATGCGACGACCGGCATGCCGCGTTCGATCCGGCCCGACGCCACGGTTCCGCTGATGCCACGGAATTCCGGGTTGGGACGATTGACCCGCTGGACAGGCAGTCGAAAGGGGCTTTGCTCTCCGTTTGGGTCAATCTCGAGAGTTTCCAACAACTCCATGACCGTGGGACCGTCATACCAGGGCATGCAGTCTTGGCGAGCGACGACGTTTTCGCCGGTAATAGCCGAGAGCGGAACCGCATGGACCTGTTCGATCCCGAGCTCACGGGCGAATGCGTCGTAATCGTCGACGATGGTCGAGAACGCGTCCTTTCGGTAGCCGACCAGATCCATCTTGTTTACCGCCAGAATCACATGGCGGATACCCATTAGCGAAATGACGTGGCTGTGCCGGCGGGTCTGGATCAGAATCCCCTTGCGGACATCGACCAATAGGAGCGCCAGGTCGGCATTCGACGCTCCGATGACCAGGTTTCGCGTGTGCCGCTCGTGGCCGGGGGCATCGATGGCAACGAATCTGCGCCTGTCGCTCTCGAAATCTCGGTAGGCGACGTCGCTGGTGGTGCCCTGATCGCGATCCTGCTGGAGGCGGTCGGCCGGCGAGGCGAAGTCGAGCGCATCGCCCCGGGTGCCCCCGATGAGGCTCTCCGTCCGGGTCTCCGGGAACCGATCCCGGAGGACCGCCCTTGAATCTTGCAGCAAGCGGGCGAGCAGCGTCGATTTGCCGTCATCCGCCGACCCGCAGGTAATGAAGCGGAGCTGTCGTTTCCGCTCTTGCGAGGCGAGAGCGGCATCGCGGTGTTCGGTCTTGCGCGGAACTGCCGCCATCAGAAATACCCCTCCTGCTTCTTCTCTATCGAACCGACCCCGTTTTGGTCGATCACCCCGCCTTGCCTCGTCGCGAAGCGGATTTGCCTATTGCCGTACAGTGACCGTAGCCACCCGACAATCGCCTGTCAAGGTCTTCTGCCCGGTGCGAAATGCGGGTTAAGGGAGGGTGTCTTTTCGAAAGCGAATGGAAGCCTCCAGCATGACCCAGAGGCTCAGCAGCAGGATGGCGCCACCCACCGAGAGCAGCAGATACTGGCTGGAGATCCAGTAGCCCTTGATCTCCATGACCATGGCAATCACGGTCACGGTGATCATGAACAGCATGGGCACGCTGGCGAACCAGTGGTTTCTGCGACGTTGCCGGAGGTAGATGGCGATGGTCAGCAGCGTCAGTGCGCCCAGGACCTGGTTGGTGCTGCCGAAGAGCTTCCAGAGGAGAAGACCGGCCGGCTTGCCGTCGACTTCATAGAAGGCAAAGAAGCCGATCGAAGCCGCGGCCAACAGGGAGGAGAGGTGGCGGTTGGTCAGCAGAGGCAGGCGCAGGCCGCTTGCAATCTCGGTGATGTTGTAGCGCAGGAGCCTGGTGCCGGAGTCCAGCGAAGTCAGCGCAAAGGAAACGGCCACCAGGGCAATAAAGGCCTGGGCCCAGGAAAAGGGTACTCCCAGCTGGCTGATGAACAGGGCCGCTCCATCGATGAAAGCCCGCATCTTTTCGGAGAGCGTACCGGCCGTCGACCAACTCTGGTAGTGGGTGCTCCAGGCCTCGATGGTCCGGAATCCGGCGGTGCAGGCCAGAACCGCCAGCAGGCCCAGCAGCGACTCCCCGATCATGCCGCCGTAACCGATGGAGACGGCGTCGGTTTCCCGTGAGATTTGTTTGGAGGTGGTTCCTGAAGAGACGAGTCCGTGGAATCCGGAAACGGCGCCGCAGGCAATGACGATGAAGACGAAGGGAAAGATGGGGGGAGCGCCGGAGGGACTGGCGTCCAATACGGGAGCCGCGAAGTTGGGCCGAAGGACGAAGAAACCCACGTAGGCGAGCCCCAGACCCAGGTAGAGCAGGAAGGAATTCAGATAGTCCCGCGGCTGCAGCAGGACCCAGACGGGGAGGGTGGAGGCACAGAAAGCGTAGATCAGGATCAGCACTCCCCACACCCCGGCCGTCAGATCCGGCCGTTCGAACTGCAGGCCTAGCCAGATGGTGAAGAGCATGAGAGCGAAGCCCCCGACGGTGAGCTTCCAGACCGAGATCGACTTCCTGAAGGCGGCCCAGCCCACGACCAGGGCGATGGCGATGAGCGAGAACGTGGGGAAGACCGCCTCGGGGTAGAAGGCGGCGGTAAACAGCCCGGCCACCACGTGGACGAAGACGCCCATGGCCAGGCAGACCAGGAAAAAGATGAGAACGTGAAAGAGGGACTTGGCTCGCGGCCCGATGATGTCCTCGGCCACCTTGCCGATGCTCAGGCCCCGGTTGCGCATGGACAGGACCAGGGCCCCGAAATCGTGGACGGCTCCGATGAGGAGGGTGCCGAACACGACC
>JAPVWS010000425.1 GCA_027493295.1 Candidatus Versatilivorator vitaminiformans
ATCGACGGTGGCGCTTCCGCCGATGCCCAGGATGATATCCTGCACGCCGCGTTTGAGCGCGGCCTTGATCAACTGACCGGTGCCGTAGCTGGTGCACAGCATGGGATTGCGTTGTGAGGTCGGAACCAGGGCCAGGCCGGATGCCCTCGACATTTCAATGACGGCGGTCTTTCCGTCGCCCGTCAATCCATATTCGGCAAAAATCTTCTTTCCCAAGGGATCCAGGACCCGAGCCCGGAATATTTTTCCATGGGTGCCCTCGACCACGGCTTCCAGTGTTCCGTCTCCGCCGTCGGCGATGGGCAGTTGTGTGATTCTGGAATTGGGGAGCACTCTGAGAAGCCCCCGAGAGATGGCTGCCGCCGCATCCATGGCCGACAGGCTCTCCTTGAAAGCGTTGGGGGCCACCAGGATGCGCAGGGATTTTCGAGAAGAAGACATGATTGGCCTCCAGGTTGGCGCGTCGGGGCATTATCCCGCATTTCTCACCAGGCCGCTCGATTCATAGATGAAAGTCCATCTATTTTCAGCACCGCATCGGTCTGATTGGTACGTCTTGCGGTGACACACGGCGCTGGGCGTGCCCTGGCTTGTCCTTTTTCCCTCATCGCATCCATGCTCGCTCGACCGTAGTGACCGCTACGCTCTTCGCTCACGAGCACGCGCTGAGGGAAAAATGCCTGCGCCATGATCACGCCCCCTGGTGAGAAATGCGGGATTATGGGTCCAGAGAGGGGAAAATACAATCCGGGGTGGATTGGCAGGGCTAACCGACGACGGTCGGAGGCCGGGTATTTTGGGAGGAATGCCTGAACTCCAGACGGTCCAGAGCCAGCCGGATTTCGCTTCCGACGCATGGATCGGATTCAGTCCTGGCCGCCTGCAGCAGCTCCGATCGAGCCTCCCGGCCGCCGATGCGGCCCAGGGCCCAGGCCCCGTGGCGCCTGACCAGGCTCTCCGGGTGATGAAGTGCAACCGTCAACGAGGGGACGGCCTCCGGGAGGCCGCTGTTGCCGAGCGCGATGGCCACGTTCCGCAGAAACCCGGCATAGCCGCAGCGCCGGATCGGACTGAGTCGAAATCGTTCGGAGAATTCCCGGCGGCTGATCCGCATCAGCTCCATCAGAACCGGCGCATGGTTCCCGGGCAATGGGTAGAAGTCTTTTTCCTGGCTGGGCTGGGCAAACCGGTTCCAGGGACAGACGTCCTGGCAGTCGTCACAGCCGAAGATCCGGGTGCCGATCAGGGGCCGCAGCTCCAGGGGTACGGGGCCGCGCAGCTCGATGGTCAGGTAGGAAATGCACCGGCGGGAATCGACCACGTAAGGAGCCACGATCGCTCCGGTGGGACAGGCGTCCAGGCAGCGCCGGCAGCTACCGCAGAAATTTCCGCTCTCCCGGGTTTCCGGAAGCTCGAGATCCAACAGGATCTCCCCCAGGAACAGCCACGACCCCCGATCCCGACTAACAAGGTTCGAGTGCTTGCCGATCCACCCCAGACCGGCCTTGTGTGCCCAGATCTTGTCCATCACCGGCCCGGTGTCCGAATAGAACAGCCCATTAACCGGAGGCAACGCCTCGGCAATCCATCCGGCCAGCTCCTTGAGTCGGGCCTTCAACAGGCGGTGGTAGTCCAGGCCCCAGGCATAGCGGGAAATCTTGCCGTGCCGCGGGTTCTCGGAGTGGTGGAGCGGATGGTAGTAGTTGACGGCCACCGAGAGGACGGTCCTGACTTCGGCCAGAATCAGGGACGGGTCCTGGCGCTTGGCGGCATTCCTGCTCATCCAGTGCATTTCTCCCTGGTGGCCCGACTCCAGCCACTTCTCCAGACCGCTCGGGGAACCCAGCGGAACGGCCCGGCTGAAGCCGACCTTGTCGAACCCCAGCGCCAGGGCCTTGGCACCGATCCGGTCCGCCAGCCTCGCCGACGGGCCTCCTGTTTCAGGCTTTGGTGTGAGCTCGAGGGTGAGCCTTGTCATATTGCTCCATCAAGTGGCCGATGCTGAGGTGTGTATAGCGTTGCGTGGTGGCGAGGTTCTTGTGTCCCAGGAGTTCCTGAATGGACCTCAGGTCGGCGCCCGAATTGAGCAGGTGGGTGGCGAACGAGTGTCGCAGTCCGTGCGGGCTGATCTTCTGGTTCAGGCGGTTGGAGCTCAAGGCCGACCTCAGGTGCTTTTCGACCAGGTAATGCACCGAGCGGGTGGTCAATCGCGAACCCCGCGCATTGAGGAACACCGGCAAGCCCGGTTCGGCCGATTGGACCAGGGGCTCCGAGCAGCGTTCCTCCAGATAGGCTCTGAGGGCCGCGTGGCATTTTTTCCCAAAAGGGACCAGGCGTTCCTTTTTCCCTTTGCCCCGAACCAGGATCAAGTCCTCCCCGAAGTCGATGTCGCTGATGTTGATGCCGGTGAGTTCGCTTACCCGCAGGCCGCAGGCATAGAGCAACTCCAGGATGGCCCGGTCCCGCCGTCCCCCGGGCCGGGTGAGATCCGGGGTTTCAATCAGGGTCACACAATCCTCGACGGTCAGATAGTTGGGAACTTTCTGGGGCACCTTGGGTGACCGAATCAGCTTGGCCGGATTGTGGGGCAGAATCTGGCGCTGGCAGAGAAAGCGGCAGAAGGAGCGAATCGCCGAGATCTTGCGGGCAATGGACGATTTTTCGATTTTCTGCCAGTGCAGATGGCCCAGGTACTCGCGAATGATCCGGGCGTCCAGTTCCTGGACGGAGAAGGGTTTTGGCTTGCCGTCGGAATCCGCCGTCCGAGTCAGATACTCGCGAAATTGCTGAAGGTCGCCGAGGTAGCCTTTCACCGTGTGTTCGGAGGCGTTGCGGCCCATCAGACTGTCGGCGAACTGTCGAATTTCCGCGTCCATTCCGTCACCTGACAACAACCGACAAAGATCCCTTCCCCCTTCCCCGTTCAAACTCCACCCTTCAAACTCCACCCTTCAAACTTCATCCTTCACAAAAGGCCGGCGGCCAACCGAAGGGTTTCCTTCAGGGCGATTTCGGTCTGCAGTCGACGTTTTTCCTTTCTGCCGATCCTGGCAGGGGCCTCCCGGAGCGGAGGAATGATGCCGAAGTTGATGTTTTCGGGTTGAAAGTTCCTGGGGTCGGCGCTCACCAGGTAGTGCAACAGCGAACCGATGGCCGAGGCTCGAGGCCAGGACGGCAGCGGTTGGCCGATCGCGAAACGGGCGGCGTTGACTCCGGCCACCAGACCGGTGGCAACGCACTCCACGTAGCCCTCGACTCCGGAAATCTGCCCGGCGAAGAACAGGTCCGGGCGCTTGCGGGATTGCAAGGTGTCTTTCAGTTGAAGGGGTGCGTTGATGAACGTGTTGCGGTGGACCTGTCCCAGCCGGAGGAAACGGGCCCGTTCGAGCCCGGGAATCATGCGGAAGACCCGTTGCTGTTCTCCGAAGCGCAAATGGTTCTGAAAGCCGACCATGTTGTAGCTGTCGGCTTTCAGGGTTTCCTGTCTCAACTGCACGGCCGCATAGGGTCGACTGCCGGTCCTGGGATCGATCAGGCCGACCGGTTTCATGGGACCGAATCGAAGGGTATCGACCCCGCGGCGGGCCATCTCCTCCATAGGGAGGCAGCCTTCGAAATAGAGGCTCTTCTCGCATTGGTGGAGGGGCACCGATTCGGCATGGATCAGGGCCTGGTAAAAGGCCAGGTACTCTTCCCGATCGAGCGGGCAATTCAGGTAGTCGGCTCCTCCCTTGCCGTATCGGGACCCCCGCCAGGTCTTGTCGAGGTCGATGCTGTCCGTCTCCACGATGGGACTGATGGCGTCGTAGAAGTAGAGATGATCTTCTCCCATGAATTCTTGCAGGGATCGGGAGAGCTCCGGGGAAGTCAGGGGCCCGGTGGCCACAATGGCGGGGCCCTGCTCGGGCAGGTCCAGGACCTCCTCTCGTACGATTTCAACCCGGGGACAGGCCGCCAGGGCTTCGGTCACGGCCGCGGCGAATTGTTCCCGGTCCACCGAAAGCGAGGCTCCGCTGGGAACCCGATGTCGATTGGCAAGCTCGAGCAGCAGCGAGTCCAGTGCCTTCAACTCTTCCTTGAGCAGCCAGGGGGCGGTGCCCGGCTGGTTCGACTTGAAGGAGTTGCTGCAGACAATCTCCGCCAGGTGGGGCGTCTTGTGGGCGAGCGTGGTTCGGGCGGGCCTCATTTCACACAGCCGCACGGGGAGTCCCCGCCGGGCGATCTGCCAGGCCGCCTCGGACCCCGCCAGGCCTCCACCGATGATCAGGACTGGATTCATGAAGGATGAACCATTACCGGGACGGAAATTTGAGCGGAGGCCCGACCTCATTGCCGGGCGGGGCCACCTCAGGCCACGGTTCCGGCCGACTCCCGAAAGTCGCAGGATTCATCGTGGCAGTAGTGCAGCAGTCCTTGCTTCTTGGTCGCTTTCTCCAGGACGAAGCCGGCGCCGCACTGCGGGCAAGCCTTCTTGATCGGCTTGTTCCAGAGGACGAATCGACACTTGGGGTACCGGTCACACCCATAGAATGTCTTGCCGCGACGGGACCGCCTCTCGACGATTTCACCGCCGCAAGCGGGCTGAGGGCAAGTGACTTCCAGGGTCTTTCTTTTCACGTATCGGCACTTCGGATAGCTGCTGCAGGCCGTAAACTCTCCAAAACGCCCCTGTCTGACGGCCAGAGGGTTGTCGCAGCGGGGGCATTTTTCCTCCAGGACCGTTTGCGCCGGCGGAGTTTGGCCCGAGCCGGTTGCTCCGGGCTTCCGGGTGGTCTTGCATTGCGGGTAACCGGTGCAGGCCAGGAAGGGTCCGAAGCGTCCCTTTCTCAGGGTCATGGGCTTGCCGCAATCGGGGCAGGATTCCTGTGAGGCCTCTATTTCAGACTCCGCGGGACCGTCCGTACCTCCAGCCTTCGATGCAAGCTCCCGGGTGTTCTTGCAGGCCGGGAAGCCTGAACAGGCCACAAACCTTCCGTGACGCCCCCAGCGGATCACCAGGGGTTTTCCGCACTTGTCGCAACTCTCCCCGGTTTGCTCCTCCTTGACCTTCATCCGGTCGCGAGCGTGGTTGAGATCGGTGGCGAATTTTCCGTAGAAATCCTGCAAGGCCTTGATCCACGGGACCTTGCCCTGCTCGATTTCGTCCAGCTCCTTCTCCATTCGGGCCGTGTACCGGATATCGAACAGATCGGCAAAACTGGCCACCAACAGATCGTTCACGACCAGGCCCAGGTCGGTGGGCCGGAACCTGCCTTCCTTCCTGACCGTGTATTCGCGGTCTTGAATGGTGGTGAGAATGGCCGCATAGGTGGAAGGTCGACCGATACCCTTCTCCTCCAGCGCTTTCACCAGGGTGGCCTCGGTGAAGCGGGGCGGAGGTTGGGTGAAGTGCTGCTCGGGCAAGAGCTTGTTCAGTTGCAGGACCTCGCCCCGGGCCAGGGACGGCAGGGAGGTGGCGGCCTCTTCCTCGGTTTTGTCGTCCCGGCCTTCTTCATAGAGTTTCAGGAAGCCGTCGAACTTCAGGACGGAGCCGGAAACCCTGAACAGGTAGGGACCGGCTGCAATCTCCACCACGGTCTGATCCAGTAGCGCCGTTTGCATCTGGGATGCCACGAACCGCTGCCAGATGAGCTTGTAGAGCTTGAACTCGTCACCGCTGAGGAATTTCCGGATCTCCTCGGGGCGACGAGCCGCCGAGGTGGGCCGGATGGCCTCGTGAGCATCCTGGGCGTCCTTGCGGCTGCGGTAGTACCTGGCCTTGGCGGGCAGATACTGTTTCCCGAAGTTCTGATCAATGTAGGTTCGGACTTCGCCCAGTGCGTCGTTGGAAACCCGGAGCGAATCCGTACGCATGTAGGTGATCAGGCCGATGCTGCCTTCCTGCCCCAGCTTGATCCCTTCATAGAGGCTTTGAGCTACCCGCATGGTCTTTTTCACAGGGAACCGCAGCTTGCGGGACGCCTCCTGCTGAAGCTTGCTGGTGATGAATGGCGGGACAGGATTCCGCTTCTTTTCCTTGGTCGTGACGGTTTCAACGGTGAATGACGCTCCGGCCAGGGCCTGGACGATTTGTTGCGCTTGTTCTTCGTTGTTGACCTCGATTTTCTTGCGCTTGAACTTCTGAAGGCGAGCGTCGAAGGGGGGAGGTTGCGAAGCCGAAAGATTGGCGGTGAGTGTCCAGTATTCCCTGGACTCAAAGGCCTCGATTTCTCTTTCGCGCTCGACCACCAATCTCAGGGCAGCCGTCTGAACCCGGCCCGCCGAGGTTCCGCGGCGGACCTTTTTCCATAGCAGCGGACTGATCTTGTATCCGACCAGGCGGTCGAGGATCCGTCTGGCCTGTTGGGCGTCCACCAGCCGGGAATCGATCTCCCCCGGACGATCGAAGGCCTGTCGAATGGCTTTTTGAGTGATTTCGTTGAAGAGAACTCGAAAGATTTTACGATTGTTGTCGGACAATGCTTCCGACAAATGCCAGCCGATGGCTTCTCCTTCGCGGTCGGGATCGGTGGCGATGTAGATGGAATCGACTCCGCGGGCCGCCGACCTGAGGGCCTTGATCACCTTTTCCTTGCCTGGAATCAGTTCATAGGTCGGCTGGAATCGGTTGTCCAGATCCACTCCCAGTTTTTTCTGGGGAAGATCCCGCACGTGTCCCATGGAGGCTTCGACGCTGAAGTCCTTGCCGAGGTAGCGGTTGATGGTCCGCGCCTTGGCGGGGGACTCGACAATGACCAGTGATTTAGGCACGAGCGTTATCCATTCCTGAAGGGCACGTCTTTCCGAAGCGCCCAACTGTCGGCCGAGAACCTGCTCACAAGCGCTTCAGAAAGGCTTTTCCAGGGAGTTGGCGAATCCTGTCCTTCATCTCCAACTCCGACAGCGTGCACAAAAGTTCCGATGATGTCAACCGGGTCGATTCCAGCAGTTGATCGATGGGTATGGCCTGGTCGGCACACAACGATTCCAGCACTGTCCGCTCTCTTTCGGTCAGCGTTTCCGACGGCGGCGGGCCGGTCGGGGCTTGCAGCCGCTCCTGGATAAACGGGGGCAGCTCCTCCACGATGTCCCGCCAATCCTGTACCAGCTTGGCGCCTTGCTTGATCCACAGGTTGGGCCCGTAGCTGGTTTTGGAGGTGATGTTTCCCGGCACGGCCAACACCTCCCTCCCTTGGTCCAGAGCCAGTCGGGTTGTGATGAGCGAGCCGCTGGATTGGTTGGCCTCCACCAGACAGGTAGCCATTGAGACTCCGCTGATGATGCGATTCCGCATGGGGAAGTGCTGCGGCAGGGGACGGGTACCGAGAGGAAACTCGGAGAGGATGCAGCCGTTGGCCCGAATCTGTCGGGCGAGGGGCCCGTTTTCCCGCGGGTAGATGGAGTCGAGGCCGCTGCCGAGGACCGCCAGGGTCTGTCCCTTTCCCCGCAACGCCCCCCGGTGAGAGGCGGTGTCAATGCCTCGCGCCAGTCCGCTGGTAACCAGGAGCCCACGTTCCGCAAGATCGCAGGCAATCTTCTCGGCCGCATTGAGTCCGTAGGCGGTGGCCTGGCGGGAACCCACCATTGAAATCGAGGGAAGGGCGAGGCACGAGAGGTCTCCCGAGGCGAACAGGACGATGGGTGGATCGAAAATTTCCTTGAGCAGGGAGGGGTAGTGGGTGTCTCGCAGGGTCAGCACGGTGACCTGGTGCTGTCGGCACTTTTGAAGCTCCTTTTCGGCTCGCAGACGAACCTGCTTTGACGAGAGGGACCTGGCGATATCGTCGGGAAGTCCCAGGCGGCTGAGCGTTCCGGAGCCTGCCTGGACTACCGAGCGGGGCGATCCCAAGGCAGCCATCAGCCGGTGGGCGCCCCGGCAGCCCAGTCCCTTTACCGAGGTCAGCATCAGGCAGGAGAGGGTGTCTTCGTCCATCTGAATAGGCCTTCGGGATTCGATAATGGTCTCGACCTGGGAGACAGAGTCCTGCCTCACGGGCGCAGCTTGCCGCCGGCAAAAAACAACGACTTTTCGCGGGAGATTTGCCGTCGTGGAGGGAGTGAGACGGACGAAAGTATATCAGAGGACACTGCCTCGGGGGGAGATTGTGAAGCAGTGGCGATCATGTTAGTCTACGGGGCTGCGGAAGTCGGTGGTGGATTGCAGTCGGGCGACGGGTCAAGGTGCTGTCCATGGAGTCCAAGACTCTGGAAGCCGGTGGAGCAACGGCCGTTCTGGATACGATCGGCAACACTCCCCTGATTCCCCTCAAGCGGGTCTGGGGAGGTGCACCCGATGTGGCCGTCTATGCCAAGGCGGAGTGGTTCAATCCCGGGGGTTCGATCAAGGACCGTCCCGCGTTGGAGATGATCGAACAGGGGGAGCGCTCCGGCAGGCTCAAGCCGGGAAAGATCCTGCTGGACGCCACCTCCGGGAACACCGGGATCGCCTATGCCATGATCGGGGCGGTGAGGGGGATTCCGGTGCGTTTGGCGATGCCGGAAAACGTGACCCCGGAACGACTCAAGATCTTGCAGGCTTACGGTGCGGAACTGGTCTTGACCAGCGGCAGGGAGGGGTCAGACGGCGCCATTCGGGCAGCCAAGAGACTGTACTCGCAAAGCCCGGACCTGTACTTCTATCCGGACCAGTATGGAAACCCGGCCAATTGGCAAGCTCATTACCGGAGCACCGCCGTGGAAATCTACGAGCAAACCGCCGGGCGGGTGACCCATTTCGTGGCCGGGCTCGGCACCAGCGGCACCTTTGTGGGGACCACCCGCAGGCTCAAGGAGTTCGATCCGGGCGTCGAGTGTGTCGCCATGCAGCCGGATTCGCCTCTGCACGGCCTGGAGGGGATGAAGCACATGCCGTCCTCCATTGTCCCGCCCATCTACGATGCCGAATTGGCCGACAGGCAATTGGAGGTATCCACCGAAGCAGCTCAGGAGATGGTTCGCCGGCTGGCCCGGGAAGAGGGGCTTCTGGTTGGTATCTCGGCGGGAGCCAACGTGGTGGCGGCTGTCGAGATCGCCAGGAACCTGGAGGCCGGGGTTGTGGTGACGGTGCTGTGCGACGGAGGCATGAAATACTTGAACGAGCGGTTCTGGGGAGTCGGCAAGGGTGGCAATTAACCCGCATTTCTCACCAGGGGGCGTGATCATGGCGCAGGCATTTTTCCCTCAGCGCGTGCTCGGGAGCGAAGAGCGTAGCGGTCACTACGGTCGAGCGAGCATGGATGCGCTGAGGGGAAAAGGACAAG
>JAPVWS010000426.1 GCA_027493295.1 Candidatus Versatilivorator vitaminiformans
GCGGGTGGGGGAGGCCGAGACCCGGACGCTGCTCAGCGGCGAGAACGCCCAGGCCAATGCCTTCCTGACGGTCCACCCCGGAGCCGGCGGCACCGAGTCGCAGGACTGGGCCGAGATGTTGCTGCGCATGTACCTGCGCTGGGCCGAGCAACAGGACTTCGCCCATGAACTGGTGGACAGCCAGGCTGGTGACGAGGCCGGGATCAAGTCGGCCACCATAGCCATCAAGGGCGTCAATGCCTATGGGCTTCTGATGTCCGAGGTGGGGGTGCACCGCCTGGTGCGCATCTCTCCATTCGACGCCAACAAGCGCCGGCACACCTCTTTCTCTTCCGTGTTTGTTTCTCCCGAAATCGACGACGCCGTGGAGGTGGTCATCGAGGAAAAGGACCTGCGAATAGACACCTATCGCTCCACCGGCGCCGGCGGACAACACGTCAACACCACCGATTCGGCGGTCCGGATCACTCACCTGCCCACCGGGATCGTGGTGCAGTGCCAAAACGAGCGTTCCCAGCACAAGAATCGGTCGGTAGCCATGAAGATCCTGCGTTCCCGTCTCTACGAGGCTGAACTGGAGAAAAAACGGGCCGAGAGCCGGGCTATCGAAGACAGCAAGCTGGATATCGCCTGGGGCAGCCAGATCCGCTCCTACGTGCTCCACCCCTACCGCCTGGTCAAGGACCACCGCACCAAAAAGGAAGTGGGCGATGCCGACCGAGTCCTGAACGGTAACATCAATCCCTTTATCAAGAGCTACCTGGTCTGGGCTCGCAAACCGACGCCCGCCTCGCCCCGGTAGACGTACCTGCCGCCCGGGAACAGGGAAAGCTGTTCGAAGATCCAGGATTGACAGCAATTCCACTTGCGGTCCGGACGGTTCTTCCCGGTGGCGCCAACTCCCCACCGGCCGACTGCCACATGCTGGAACTTCAGACTCCGGTGCAATTCGTCAAGGGCGTGGGGCCACGGAGGGCCCGCGACCTTGCCGCCAAGAACATCCACACCGTCGAAGACCTGCTCTACACCCTTCCCTATCGCTACGAGGACCGTACCCGTTTCTGCCAGGTGGAGGATCTGCAGCCGGGAGCAAAGACCTCCATACTGGTCGAGGTATTGACCACCGGTCTGGTGGTCACCCGCAAGAGCCGCCTCAGAATCTTCGACCTGGCTGCCCGCGACAAGACCGGCCGGATTCGCTGCAAGTGGTTTCACTCGGAATACCTCTACCAGCGCAAGATCTTCAAGCGGGGACAGCAGGTCATCTTTCACGGAAAATTCGAGCTTGACCCCTACGGGACCGGCAACCTTCAGGTCATCAATCCAGAGTATGAAATTATGGATGAAGCGGTCCCTGTTCAGGACTCGATAGACATGGGGCGAATCGTTCCCGTCTACGAGGCCACCAAAGGGCTGGGGACCCGCACGCTGCGGCGGTTGATCCGCACGGTCCTGTCGGACCTCTCCCAGGTCCCGGAAACCCTGCCACTGGCAATTCTGGAGCGCCACGACCTCATGGACCGCCGGCCGGCCCTGCAGGAATCCCATTTCCCCTCGCCCGAAACCCGAGCGGAAGATCTGGCCGCCAGGCGCACTCCTGCTCTCAGGAGGCTGGTTTTCGAGGAGCTGTTTCTGCTGGAGGTGGGGGTCCGGTGGAAACGCCGGCTGGCCCGCCAACTTCGGGGGATGCCCTTCCGCATCGATCCGGGCCTCCGCAAGGCCGCCGGCAATTTTCTGCCCTTCCGGCCGACCCGGGCGCAGGAAAGGGTTCTCAACGAGTTGGTCGAGGACATGCGCCAGCCCACTCCCATGAATCGCCTCCTGCAGGGAGACGTCGGGTGCGGCAAGACCGTTGTCGCTCTGCAGGCCAGCGCCATGGCCATGGAGAATGGAGCCCAGGTGGCCTTCATGGCGCCCACCGAGATCCTGGCGGAACAACACCACCACTACGCCAGACGCCTGTTCGCCGAAAGCGGCTACCGCATCGGATTGCTGACCGGCGGGCTGAAGAGGGCGGAACGGACCCGCTTGCTTGAAGAGTTGTCCCAGGGGAGACTCCAGCTCCTGATCGGGACCCATGCCTTGCTGGAACCGGACGTCTCCTTTCAAAAGCTGGGACTGGCCATCATTGACGAACAGCACCGATTCGGCGTCCGCCAACGCTTCAATCTCATGCAGAAGGGCGTGCATCCCCATACCCTGGTGATGACGGCCACGCCGATCCCCCGGACCCTCTCCATGACGCTTTACGGGGACCTGGACGTTTCCGTCATCGACGAAATGCCCCCCAACCGGAGCCCGGTCAAGACTCACCTGCTGGACGACCTGAAACGGTCTCGCGCCTATCGGTTCATTGCCGATCAGATCCGAGGGGGCAGACAGGTCTACGTGCTCTGCCCCCTGATCGAGGAGTCGGAAAAGCTGGACCTGCGGCCGGCGCGGAAGATCTTCGAGCACCTGCAGGGCGATATCTTCCCCGACTTCCGGGTCGAACTGCTCCACGGCCGACTCAAGAGCACGGAAAAGGAGGCCGCCATGCAGCGCTTCGCCGCCGGGCAAACCGACATTCTGGTTTCGACAACCGTGATCGAGGTCGGGATGGACGTGGCCAACGCGACCGTGATGCTCATCGAGCACGCCGAGCGCTTCGGTCTGGCGCAGTTGCACCAGCTCCGCGGCCGGGTCGGCAGGGGGCGGGAGCCGTCCTACTGCCTGTTGATGCAGGGTTCCAGGACGATCAGCCCGGAAGCGGCCCAAAGACTGAACTGTCTGCGGGAAACCACCGACGGATTCGCGATTGCAGAGAAGGATCTGGAGATTCGAGGACCCGGGGAGTTTTTCGGCGCCCGACAGTCCGGTCTTCCCACCCTGCGCGTGGCTCACCTGTTGCGCGATCGCCCCATTCTGGAGACGGCCCGCAGAGAAGCCGCAACCCTGGTGGACAACTTCGAATCGCAGACATCCCTGGGCCAATGGGCCGCCGGCCTGAGCTCCGGTTGGCAAGCTCGCTACGGCCTGGTGGGTGTGGGGTAGCACCCCGCCCTGGTCGCACCCGCGGTCCGAACTCACCGGACTCGCGGAGAAACGCCTCCTTTTTTGCAGCGGAGCGTTGCACTCATGGTTCGCGTCATCGCCGGCAAGTTCAAGCAGCAGCGCCTGACCACCCTGCGAGGTCCTGAGACGCGGCCGACTTCCGACAAGTTGAAGGAGACCCTGTTCAACCTGGTCCGGGAGGAGGTGGAGGAGTCCGTCTTCCTGGACTGCTTTTCCGGCAGCGGCAGTGTCGGTATCGAGGCGTTGAGCCGAGGAGCCCGGGACGTCACCCTGATCGAGTGCGCGCCTCGGGCGGTGCAGGTGATCGAGCGCAACCTGAAGTCCCTCTCACCCGCCCCGGCCGATCAGGTCAGGCTGCTGACTCAGCCGGTCCAGGTTTCCCTTCGAATCCTGCAGCGTCGAAAGTGCAAGTTTGGTATAGTCTTCATCGATCCGCCCTACGACGCCGTGCAACACTATCCCCGGACCCTGGAACAGATTCATCGCTGCCAAATTCTCGCTCCTGGTGCCTGTGTCATCCTCGAGCATTCCAAGCGGCTGACCTTGCAGCCCCGATACCGCGATTTGAGCCGAGTGCGCCAGGTCCGGCACGGGGACAGCCGACTCAGCCTTTACCGAGGGACTTGAATCGAGCCGGCCACACCGAATTGAAACAACCGACGCTCCCGGCTGCCTCCCGACCCGAGGTTGCTGCCCGTTTCCATGAGAAAGCGCCAAAGAGATCATCGAGTTGGAGACCGTCCATGAAAAAGATCGCCCTCTATCCCGGGTCCTTCGATCCTCTCACCAACGGGCACCTCGACATCATCCACCGGGCCTCTCGCCTGTTCGACGAGGTCATTGTGGCCATCCTGATCAACAGCGAAAAGTCTCCTTTGTTCCCAGCCGACGAGCGGTCGACCATGATCCGGACCTCCCTGGGAAGCGACTACCCCAATGTGCGCGTGGACACCTTTGAAGGCCTGCTGGTCGACTACGCCCTGCAGCAGCAGGCCCGAGTCATTGTCCGAGGCATCCGTGCGGTGTCCGACTACGAGTATGAACTGCAGATGGCCCTGATGAATCGGCGCCTGGAGCCTCAGATCGAAACGGTCTTCATGATGCCGTCCGAGGCCTACAGCTACCTGAGCTCCCGACTGGTCCGGGAAGTCTGCCAATTCGGGGGGGCGATCTCCGGGCTGGTTCCCCGCAACGTGGAGGACCGACTGCTGAAAAAGATTGCCTCGATGGGCCGGGAAGGTCAGGGGGCCGCCGCCAATCCCGACTCATGAGACTCTCAGAGCGCGTCCGACGCATTTCGATGAGCTCGACGGGGGCCGTTTTCGCGGCCGCGGCCCAGCTCAAGGCTCAAGGCGTGGACGTGGTGGACCTCAGCGCCGGCGAGCCCGACTTTCCCACCCCGTCCCACGTCAAGCGGGCTGCCTTCGAGGCCATTCAGGACGACTTCACCCGTTACACGCCCACCGACGGCATTCCGCAGCTCAAGCAAGCCATCGTGCAGCGGCACGCCCGCGACTGTCGGTCCGACTATTCCACCCGCGAAGTCCTGGTCACCGTCGGGGGAAAGCATGCCATCTTCAACCTGACCAGCGCCCTGCTGCAGCCCGGGGACGAGGTGGTGATCCCTGTCCCCTACTGGGTCACCTTCAAGGAGGCGGTCCACTACGCCGGCGCCGCCTGCCGCTTTGTCCCGACCTCGGAATCCGAAAATTTCCGCGTCACCGCGGACCGGATCGAGGCAGCGGTCTCTCCACGAACCCGACTGATCCTGTTGAACTCACCCAACAACCCCAGCGGGGCAATCATTCGGGAAGAGGAGATGCGGAAGATCGCGGAACTGGCACGCCGCCGGGATCTCCTGGTGCTGACCGATGAGTGTTACTGCCACTTCAACTATGAAGGTTCGACGCCCTTTTCTCTGGCATCACTGGGAGAGGCCTACCGGGAACACGTAGCGGTGGTGGGGTCGGTATCCAAGACCTACGCCATGACGGGCTGGAGGGTAGGATTCTGCCTGGGACCCGCGCCGCTGATCGGGGCCATGCTCAAAATCCAGAGCCACTGCACCTCCAACGCCAACTCCATCGCCCAGAAGGCAGCCGTGGCGGCCCTTGGCGGGCCCCAGGACTCCATTCAAGACATGCTGAGGGAGTATGCGCTCCGCCGCAGCTTTATCGTCGAGGCTCTCAACAGCATTAACGGAATCTCCTGCAATTGGCCTGACGGCGCCTTTTACGTCTATCCCAACCTGCGTGGGCTGCTTGACGCCCGCCGTGTGGAGAGCACCGCCGACTTGGCGCTGCAACTGCTGCAAGAGGCCCGGGTGGCGGTAGTCCCGGGGGAGGGTTTCGGCACACGTGACCACATCCGTATTTCCTACGCCACCTCCATGGAGCAACTGGAGAAGGGCGCCGACCGTCTCGCTCGGTTCCTCGGGAAGGGTTAGTGAGCCGACCTCTCAGACCGACAAGCAATTAAGGAAAAAAACCATCTACGAAGGGAAACGGCTAACCACGAATGGACGCGAATAGACACAAATGGCCTGTTGAACCCATTGTCGATCGCCGATTGGTACCTGGAAAGTTGTGACAACCCATATGGCCCCAAATCCAGAGTCCGCTATCCCAATTCCACAACGCCTGACTGAAACGAACGCCCTGTGTCGGGTGGCCGGAAACCGGTTCCAAGCCACGCATGGGTAAAGGGTTTATCTACATGGATGCACAGGATTTTTCTGGAGACGGCTGGCTTGCCGTCCTGGACATCCGCAAATCCGCCCGCGATCATCGCCGGAGTCGGCTTCCCGTGCATCCGTTGTCTTCCTCGTCGCCGGCCGGAGTCTCGTCGTCGCTCTCCTGGATCTTCCGTGTTCGCCGGTACCGCTCGATGTCCTCCCCGCTCGATCCGCACTGCACTCGGCCGAATCGATCTCTCGGCCGTCCGCGTCGCTCCGGCTCAGTGCATCCGGCGTGCCGACCGAGAAGCCGCCGTTGAGCAACCAGACGCTGTCGGAAAGCTGAAAAGCGACAGGTCGGGTCGTGGCTCGAGAGCGGAACGACCTGCCCTCGTCATACGCCGCTACGAGCGAGCGTCCACGCGGCTCACCTCGAACCGCCCGGGCGGCGACTGGAGGAAGCTGTTCGGCGACACCGCTGCTGTCTTGCGATCCTGAAGTTCTGAAGACTCAGGGTGTAAAGTTGAACAGTTGACATGCAAGCATGCACTTGCATACCATGGGCTCCTGACATGCAAACGAACAATTGCTTTGGACTGTTCTCGTGGACGTGTATCGCGCCATCGCTGACCCAACCCGGCGAGCCATCCTGGATGAACTTGTCGATCGGTCAGGTCAGTCGCTCTTCGAACTCTGCGCACGCCTGACCATGAAGCACGGCATCAACTCCTCGAGGCAGGCGATCACGCAACACCTGGACGTCTTGGAGGCCGCCGGGCTGATTCGCACGAGGCGCGAGGGGAGGTCAAAGCTCCATTGGTTCGAGGGCGGCCCGCTGAAGGCCATCGCGCAGCGCTGGCCGATCTCGACGGATGAAAGGGCATTTGAAAGATGAGAATTCACCTGGCCAGCGTGCTGGTAGACGACCAACAGAAGGCACTTCGCTTCTACACGG
>JAPVWS010000427.1 GCA_027493295.1 Candidatus Versatilivorator vitaminiformans
TCCCAGGACAGCGTCAGGGGAGACCACCGCGGAAGGGTCGCGCTCTCCCTGTCCGGCCGGGCGGGGATGGAGCAGGCGGGCCGCTCGGGAAAAGTCCAGCTTGGGCCGCTCGGAAACGATCGTGTTCCAGCCGGACCTGTGGATTTCGTCGGTGGTGATGATGCACCCGGCCGTCAGCTCATCGGGAAGGCGGGCGGCCCTGGTTGAGCCCTCACAGTAGATCAGCGAGGTCCGGTCGGCTTCCTCCCAGTTGGAGATTCGCAGGAGTTGCAGGGAACCGTCCCCGTGGAAGGGACATTGGAGATGGCGGGCGATTTCGGCAATGGAGGCACCCATGCCCCTCTATCTAGCAACTTTCGGGTGGCCTGTCCATGGAAATGTCGTGGCGCGGCTGGAGGGACTTGACCGTCGGGGAACCATGGGAGTTGCCACCGGCATGTCGACGCCGTCCGCAATCAAAGGGAATCTCTTCCCCCGTCCCCAGTCGTCTTGGCTCACTGCGTGAGTATCTTGTAAGCCAGGGCCAGCATGGGAATGAACAGCAGGCTGATGAGCGGCCAGATCACCTTGTTCAGGGTGTTGATCTCCGCTCGGAGCCCGTTGATTTGAGCTTGCAGCCCGTTGATCTGAGCTTGCATTTCAGACCGAAGTTCGGTGATCTGAGCTTGCAACTCAGACCGAAATTCGGAGATCTGAGTTTGCACGCCGGACCGAAGTTCGGTGATCTGAGCTCCGATGGCAGTCGTGACGTTCTGCCCGCTCAAGTGACGTATCTCCTCGATGGCGGGATGAATCAGCTTGGGGTCCGCGCCGCTGTCGATCAGGGCCCGATGAATTGCGCTGGTTTCAGGTTTGTACGAGGCTGGCATCCACTTTCTCCCTTTCCGGATGGGGTGATTCGGCTCACCCAACCCGTGGAAACGATTCAATCCAAAGAGGGAGAAAGGTGCGGCCACGCCGGGGACGGCCAGAGTCGATAAACACCAGTCACGGCCAGCAGAAGACAGTATGCCACATCAGGTTTGCTTATGCCGGCAAAGAACCGTGCCGAGCTGCCCGGATTTGGAGACTCCGTCTCCGCGGGAACGGGAACAGCCGGGCGCCCCTACGTTGGGGAGCAGCGCGAGAAGGCCCTGAATCGTTCCATGCCTGGAGGTTTGTGGTTGAAGGCCTTGACAGCCGGGAATCGATGGAAGATCCTGCTGGCATGTCGAAGCTGGCCGCGACCCAAGCGGTCCATCTCCCTCCAGCCGAAATCCGGCGCCTGCAGACCGGGCTGCTCGCCTGGTATCAGCAGCAGCAGCGCCAACTTCCCTGGCGTGAATCGCGCGACTTCTACCCCGTCTGGGTCTCTGAAGTGATGCTCCAGCAGACCCAGGTTCAAACCGTCGTGCCCTATTTCTTGCGGTTCATGAAGGCTTTCCCCACACTCGAGGATCTGGCCGGCGCCGACCCCCAGGATCTGCTGCGAAACTGGGCCGGGCTGGGTTACTACTCCCGCGCCAGGAATCTTCAGAAGGCCGCCCGGATCCTGGTGAGGGAGCGTGGAGGACAGTTTCCCGGGAGCTATCGGGAGGCCTTGAGGTTGCCCGGAATCGGGCGCTACACGGCCGCCGCCATCCTCAGCATTGCTTTCGACCAGCCGCTGGCGGCCCTGGATGGCAACGTGGTTCGGGTGCTGAGCCGACTGTTCTGTCTGAGGGGTGACCCCGCAAAGTCGCCCCTGCAGAAAGTGCTGGCTGACGCCGGACAACAACTGCTTCCCGCCCGAAGGCCAGGGGATTTCAACCAGGCCCTGATGGAGTTGGGGGCGACGGTTTGTCTGCCGCGCAACCCGCGCTGCCTGCTGTGCCCGTGGTCCTCCCATTGCGAAGCCCTGAAATCGGGCATGCAGGAACGGCTGCCGGAAAAAGGCAAGCGGTCGGAAATGATTTTGAGCCGCCAGGCCGCGGCGGTGATCCGGCATCGGGGTCGATTCCTGATACGCAGGCGATCCGGCTCGCGGTTGCTCCGGGATCTATGGGAATTCCCCGGGGGAGAATTCGGTCGATCCGACATCGCCGACTCCCTGGTGAGACAGATACAGGGTGAACTGGACTTGAAGGTTCGGTTGGGTCCCCCATTGACCACCATCAAGCACGCCGTCACCAATCGGAGAATAACTCTGACGGTGTACGAGGCCCGGCTGAAACCTCCGCTGCCACCGACTCTGTCGATCCCGGGCGCACGCTGGATTTGGCTTAGTCAGGCCGGCCGCTATCCTCTGACCGCTGCCGCTTCCCGGGTCATTCAGGCCCTGACGGCGGAGAAATCGCAGCGCCGGGTCCAGCCCCAAAGCGGAGGAAGTCAGGTGGGGCTGCCGGTGCCATTAAAATCTTGACAAGGGCGGCGGCCGGGGGCAAGACTAGGGTGCATTGGCGCAATGATTTTAGGAAGGAGCAGGCGAAACGATGAGTGAAAACGTAGTGGAATTTACCGATGCGAATTTTGATGCGGAGGCCCTGCAAGCCGATCAACCGGTGCTGGTGGATTTCTGGGCTCCCTGGTGTGGCCCATGCCGAATGGTGGGTCCCATCATTGAGGAGCTGGCCGGCGCCTACGCCGGGAAGTTGAAGGTGGGAAAGCTCAATACCGATCATAACCCGGTGGTCGCCTCCAAGTACGGCATTCGCAGCATCCCTACGATCCTGCTTCTCAAGGATGGGCAGGTGGTCGGCAACTTGCTTGGCGCCATGCCCAAGTCGGAATTTCAAAAGATGATCGATCCGCACCTGCAATAGGCTCGGGTGCGGACGGTCAGCGATCGCCAGGCCTCCGGCCGCAGGTCTGGCGTTCTGTCTCAGAATCCCGGAAGCCGGCAATCACTTCTTTGGATTCCTACCCTCCACACCTTCCGCAAAAGGGTACTTCCCGGGAACGCCTGCCGGCGCTTCCCAACCGGCAAAAGGATCCCAGCCAGTTCTGTCCTCAGTGCGGTTTGGAGTTGCGCCCCGACCACTGCAAGCTGCGGTGCCCCCAATGCGGATACTACATGTCCTGCTCGGACTACTACTAGCCTGGCACCTGGCCGCCATAACTTCTTTCCAGTAAACGTGTTTCGAAGAATTCAACCCAGCCACCTGCTTTTGATTCTCGGGTTCGTCTGGGTCCAGTTCTTTCTGAGTCTGGGCGGTCTGGGGCTAGTGGGTCCGGATGAGCCGCGCTACGCTCAGGTCGCCCGAGAAATGTTGGCTTCTGGCGACTTTGTGACTCCTCGCTACTTCGGAGACCCCTGGCTGGAAAAGCCGGTTCTCTATTACTGGGCGGCGTCGGCAACCTATTGGTTCTTCGGAGTCACCGAATTCGGCGCCCGGCTGCCATCGGCGCTGGCTGCCGTGCTGGGCGTGTTTTGCGTTTACCTGGTGGGCAGGCAGCGGGAGGGCTCCCTGGAGGGACTGTTCTCCTGTCTCATCCTGGCGGCCTCGATTCTCTATTTCTCCCTGGCTCGGGCCGCCTCCACCGACATGGTGTTCTCGGCAGCCATGGCGGTAGCCTGGACTGCCTTGTTCTTCCTGTTGTTTGGCGAAAAGGGGCTCTGGCGGGAACGGTCTGCTTCCGGTTCGCAGCGGGGGTTACTGCTGGTATTCTACGCGTTTCTGGGATTGGCGACTCTGGCCAAGGGACCTGCCGGCCTGGTTCTGCCCCTGGTCAGCCTGGCTGTTTTTCTGGGAGTCACGGGTCGGATGGAGCTGGCGGCCAGGTTCAGACCGGTTGCCGGAGTCCTGGTCTTGCTGGCGGTGGTCCTGCCCTGGTACGGGTTGTGCACCCTGGCCAACGGCTGGGGATTCGTGGAGGAATTCCTGATCCGCCACAATCTGGAACGGTTCTTTACCGACCGCTATGAGCACCCCCAGCCTTTCTGGTTCTTTCCGGCGGTTGTCATGATCGGCTTTTTCCCCTGGAGCCTGCAACTGATTCCGTCGGCTCGGGGACTGTTTCGACACGGGGACCGCTGGCGCTCGCTTGCCGCGGCCCAGGATCTCTTCTTGTGGCTGTGGCTGCTCACACCCCTGGTGGTCTTTTCCCTCTCCCGATCCAAGTTGCCCGGGTACCTGTTGCCGACGGCTCCTGCCATCGCTCTGCTGATCGGCCACCAGGTCCGGCTCTGGCTGAAGCGCGACCCGGGAGGAGCCCGGCCCCCCTGGTTCAAGGACTTCTTCTTCTACCAGGCCCTGTGCCTGGTTGTGACGGGCCTGGCGCTGCCCTACTACGCCACCCGGCTGAACCTGCCGGTGGAGTCGCTGGCTGGCGCCGCCTCCGGGCTGCTGGCGGGCACGGGCTTGCTTGCCCTGCTGTTCTACTGGCGCCGCCGGCGAACGGCTTCGGTGGCTTGCTACCTGGCGGCGGTTGCCCTGGCGGTGATTCTGGTGACGGGGGGAGTTTTTGCCCAAGTTGATGCCGCCGAATCCTCCCGACTACTGGCGACCTATCTTCAGGAAGAGGAGGGATTCCGGGATCAACCCCTGTTCGTCTACGGCATCTCGCGCAATGTGGCCTATGGACTGGGCTTCTACCTGAACAGCCCCGCCCGGATCGTCTATTCCGAAGGCGACGTGCACTATCCGAGGGGAAGGGAAGCCTTCTTTGTGACCTCGCCCGACTTTGAGTCCGAGGGATTCTTCGCCCGCAACCAGGTCGAAGGTCGGACGGAATACCAGTCCCGCGGCATTCTCAGAATTCGGCATAAGCCGGAGTGAGGGAGACGAAAACACTGCTTGAATATGGATGCCATTTAGTACAATATATACATAGTGTACAATCTAAAGATAGTCCGGTCGGCACAGAAAGACATCAAGCGATTAGACCGGCCTGTCCGGGTCCGAGTGATCGCCGCCATTGAGCTATTGCTCGCTGATCCCTACCGCCAGGGGGTACGCCAGTTGGCTGGTGGGATCTTTCGATACAGGGTCGGCCACTACCGGATCATCTACAACATCGACAAGAACACGGTGACCGTGAGAATCGTCCGTGTCAGGCACCGGAGGGAAGTGTACAGGGAGGGTAAATGAACACGGAACTTGAAGCCACCGAGATTAGTGCTTCCTCGGCTCGTCAGAATTTTTCCAAGATCATCGATGCCGTCCGTGTCTCAGGAGAACGCATCCTCGTCACGCAGCACGGGCGACCAGCGGCCGCTGTCATCGGCGTTGAAGACCTGGAGTTGCTGCAACTTCTCGAGGATCGCATGGATGTGGCCGAGGCACGCCGCCGAATGAAAGAGCCGGCCGACAAGGTTAGCCTGGAAGATTTGCGGAGCGGATCATTCCTGGAAGACAAGTCGACTGGGAGAAAACCCGGTAAGGCACGGCTCGATCGGCATTTGGTCCCGGTCGACTAAGACGATCTGGGATTGTGGCGCCCCCACTGTTCCAGGTCCTCGGGATCGTTGAGGTTCGTGAAGATCCTGCGATCCAATCCCGAATCCCGCAAATCGGCCTCCGCAAGGTAGTGGGTCCTCAAGTCGGGGAACAGGTCGGAAAGCTTGAATCTCTGTCTGTCGTAGTTGGCTTTGACCGTCGGAAGACAGGAGCGATTGTAGACGGCGCACAGGGGTTCCAGGCTGCTGTCGTCCAGGCGCATCAGGACGGCGTCGGCCAGGGGAGCCCGTTCCAGCAGCAGCTTCAGGAAGGTTTCTTCCATCAAGGGCATGTCACAGGCCAGAAAGAGGTTGACGGCCGTTCCCGAACGTTCCAGGCCGGTGTAGATGGCGCTGAGAGGTCCGCGCGAGGGCACCAGGTCGGGGAGAACGGGTAAGCCCAGAAAGCCGTATTTCTCTGCAGGACCGAGGATCACGACTCGCCCGGTCAATGCCTTCAGGAGACACACTGCGGACTGGATCAGAGGCTGCCCTCCGAATTCCAGCAAAGCCTTGTCCCGGCCCATCCGGGTGCTTTGGCCACCTGCCAGGACATACCCCGTGAAGGGAATCGGGGTTGCCACGGTTTCGGATTGGCGCCGCTGCTGTCCCATTGCCTCCCGCCTTTGCTTGAAATAGCCTGGCTTTAGTTACCACAACCATGAGGAAGTTTCATCCTGAATGATCGGGGTCACAGGGGAACTCGGGACGGTTCGGTTGCCGGAACCTGTTGTAGGGGAACGCCCTGAGGACCGATCTCGCCCTCCGGTTGCGTCCGCCCGCTCGTTGGGGTTCTGCTATAATTCCGCGCCTGGGGTGGGGTCGGAGACATCCCCTTCGGCCTCATGCGTTCATTGGTGCTCTGGGACGAATGACCTAAGGGATCCATGAAGACTCTCCTTTTCCAACGGTTCGAGCGGGCCGCCAGGTTCGGATGGACCTGGAGGCACGGCGTAGCGGGCGTGGTCCTTGCGCTCCTGCTCACCCTCGCCCTGCATGCGGGGCCTGAGGGCGAAGACCTCAACTTCATGCCCCTGGATGAGGTCAAGCCGGGCATGAAGGGCATCGGGAAAACGGTTTTTCGGGGGACCGAGGTCGAAGAATTCGAGGCGGAAGTTCTGGGAGTCCTCAAGAACATCAGTCCCCGCCAGCACGCCATTCTGGCCCGACTTTCCGGGGGCCCCCTGGAGAAGACCGGAGTGATGGGGGGTATGAGCGGGAGCCCGGTCTACGTCGACGGCCGGCTGATCGGTGCCGTGTCCTTTTCCTTCCCGTTCTCCAAGGAGGCGGTGGCGGGGGTCACTCCCATCGAGCAGCTGGTCGATACCTTCGAGCATTCGGATGAGCCGGTTCGGGGCGACCCCATTGTGATCGAGGTCTCCTCGATCGCACCTCACCGTACGCTTGGGATCCGAGGCCCCGGCATACCCTTTGTTCCCAATTCCGGGACCGCTCCGGTTTTTGCCGTCTCCGAATCGATGGCTGCGGCCGCCGCTTCCCTGAAGCCCTTGGCCGGCCACTTGTTTCGCTATATCGACACGCCCCTGGTCCTGTCGGGAGTGGCGGCCGAAGCGGCCGCTGTTCTGGGAGGCGCTCTGGCGCCCTACGGGATGAGGGTGTTGCAGGGCGGGGGGGCGGTTTCAGGAGAGGCCGGCGGGGAGTTGGCTGACGGGTCCGATGTTGTCCCGGGCTCGTCGATCGCCGTCCAGTTGATGAGAGGAGATATGGGATTCGGAGCCAGCGCCTCCGGGACGGTGACTCACCGCGAGGGGGACAAGATCTATGCCTTCGGGCATCCCTGGTTTTCACTGGGTCCCGTCGATCTTCCGGTCTCCAAGGCCCAGGTGGTTTCGCTCCTTCCCAACCTGAACAGCTCCTTCAAGATCGCGGTGCCAACCGATCTGGTCGGGTCGATCACCCAGGACCGGTCCCAGGGTCTGTTTGGGACCATCGGCCAGACTCCCAAGCTGATTCCGCTGGTCATCAACCTCACCTCGAGCCGAAACTCCTCCCGTACCTTCCGGTTCGAGCTGGTCAACGACCGTCTCCTGACGCCCTTTCTGACCAACTTCACCGTTTTCAGCACCATTGTTTCCCAGGAACGCGCGCTGGGAGAATCAACGCTGAAGGTTCAGGGCAGGATCCGCCTGAAGGGCCGTCCCGATGTGCGGGTTGAAAATCTCTTTTCCGGAGACAGCAACTCCCAGCTGTTTGCCTCCATGGCTGTGGGACGCCCACTCGGCTATATCCTGGGAAGTGGCTTTGAGGGAGTCGACATCGAGGAGATTTCCGTCGACATCACCTCCAGCGATGAAAAGAGGACCGGGCGCCTGGAGCGGGTCTGGCCCAACCGGGAATCGGTCAAACCCGGAGAAACCGCCATGCTGTCGGCGGTGTTTCGCAAGCCCAACGGCGAGGAACATGAGGAAAAGATTCCAATTCCGGTACCCGAGGATATTTCGGAGGGAATGCTGCTGGTCACGGTTGCCGACGGCTCAACCATGACCACGGCCGAAAACCGGATGGTGGGCAGGAGGTTCGTTCCCCGTGACCTGGACCACCTGATCCGGGCCATCAACAATCTGCGCAAGAACGATCGGGTTTACGTCCGATTACAGCGGCCGGAACCCGCGGTCCTGCTGCATGGTGAAGAATTTTCCAGCCTTCCGCCCTCGTTTCGACAGGTGTTGGTCTCGGCCAGAAGCGCCAGCAGCAGCCTGACGGTGATGGGTGCCTCGAACCTGTATGAATACGAGTTGCCGTCCATGCCCTTCGTGGTCCAGGGCCGTCGCACCCTGACGCTCAAGGTGGTCCATTGAGGACACGTTCTCTCCGGTCTGCGCCTGATGCCAATCCGTGGGCCCGTCAGATTCAAAATGGAGTCTGAATGAAAACGATATTGCGGACGGTCTGCCTTGGCCTTCTGCCGCTGCTCTGCTTGCCGGCCCTGGCCGTCGATCCCCGGTTCTGGACGACCTCTTCCTTCGGCGACTTTTCCAAGGGCACTCTGCGAGGACTCTCGCTACGCCAGGACGGAACGCTGGCGCTGGCCCGCCAATTCGACTCGGTGCTGGATTCGGATCAAGCCCTCATCTGGTCGGCTGTCTATGACGGCAGCCGCCATCTCTACGTGGCAACCGGGCACGACGGGAAGGTCTTCAGGATTGACGAATCGGGCAAGTCTTCGCTCTTTTTCGACTCCGCCGAACTCGACGTTCTGGCGCTGGCGCTGGACGCCCGGCAAAACGTCTACGCGGCCACCTCTCCCAATGGCAAGGTCTACAAGATATCGTCCGGAGGGAAAGCCTCGGTCTTTTTCGATCCGGACGACCGCTTTATCTGGGACCTGGCTTTCGGCCGGGACGGTGCCCTCTACGTGGCCACCGGAAGCAAGGGAAGAGTGTTCAAGGTCAGCCCGGAGGGAGAGGCCACGGAGCTGTACGACACGGGCCAGACCAACGTGATCTGCCTGGCGGTCGATTCGGAAAATCACCTGCTGGCGGGCAGCGATCCCAAGGGTTATGTCTACCGCATCGCGCCTGACGGCAAGGCCTTCGTGCTGTTCGACACCGGGATGAACGAGGTGCACGATATCCAGGTCAACGCAGAGGGAGACATCTTCTTGATTGCCGTTAACGGTGGTCCCGGGAGCCCGGCGCCGGCTGTCGCGGATCCGACCGAGTCCGTCACTGCCTCGCCGGCCGTCACCGTGTCGCTGTCGCTAACCGATGTCTCCAAGGGTCAAACCGTCCCCACGCCCACTCCCGTTCCGGTGGTTGCGAGTGCTCCCGCCACCGGCCGGGGAAAGCTGAAGAGTCGATTGCACCGGATCGGGAAGGACCGTTCGGTGGAGACGCTGTGGTCTTCAAACACCGAGACGGCTTACGGGTTGTATCTCGACAAGGGAGGGAACGTCCTATTCTCCAGTGGGGACAAGGGGAAAATTTACTCCCTGTCCCCCAAGAGAGAGCTGACCCTTTTGATCGAGACCACCGAAGAGCAGACCACCCGCCTGATCCCCGCCGGAGACGGCCTGGTGGCCTGCACCAGCAATCTTGCCAAGATCTATCGCCTCAGGAACCGGCTCAATTCTCAGGGCAGCTTCGAGTCGGAGGTCCAGGACTCGACGGTGGTCTCGCGGTGGGGCAGCGTGAGTTGGCAGGCCGAGGTTCCCAAGGGCGCCAGTCTGAAGCTCTTCACTCGCAGCGGCAATACCCGGCGACCCGATCGAACCTGGAGCGACTGGTCCAGGCCCTATACGCAAGCTGCCGGGGAGAAGGTCGAGAGCCCCCCGGCCCGCTACATTCAGTACAGGGCGGTATTGGAGACCGCCAACCAGGCTTCCCCCGAGCTGAGTCGAGTCGTCATTCCCTATCTCCAGCAGAACCTGGCTCCGGAGGTCAAGTCCATCCGGATTCTGCCTCAAGGAGTGGCGTTTCTGAAGAGCGAGGCCCTGTCCTCCAATCCACGCCCGGTCTCTCCCGCCGACCGGGAGGCTGCCGATATTTCGGGGGCGGCCAAGGCCATTCCCGAGCCCATCGCCGCTTCCATCCGGCCGCGTCGGGCCTTCCAAAGGGGGTCCCGGTCCTTCACCTGGAATGCCTCGGATCCCAACGGCGACAAGTTGGCATACACCATTCACTATCGAGGTGACGGCGAGTCGAACTGGAAGCCGCTGGTGCGGGACCACCTCCGCCGAGACTACACGCTCCAATCGGGAGCGCTTCCCGACGGCTCCTATCGACTCAGGATAGTGGCCAGCGACTCACCTTCCAACCCTGCCCCCAAGGCCAGGTCCGGAGAATCGGTCAGCGCGCCCTTCATTATCGACAACTCGCCTCCGGAGGTTGAGATCCTGTCCAGGACGGTACGGGAAGGCGTGGCGGTGGTGCGTTTCCGGGTAGAGGACGGTATTTCCGGTCTTCGCAGGGCCGATGTCTCCACCGATGGCGGTGAGTGGAAGCCCGTTTACTCGACCGACGGCATCGTCGATTCCAGGATGGAAGAGTTCCGGGTCACCACCCAGGCCTTCGAGAAGGGCGAGCACGTGGTGTCTCTGCGGGTTTACGATGCCGCCGGCAACCTGGGCCTGGGAAAGGCCACCATCAAGGTTCCGTAGGCGTTCTCCCTCCGGGTTGGCGGGTATCGCCCGCATATCTCACCAGGTCGCTGGTGGCATGATGAAAAGCAGTATATCTTCAGTACGTTGATTGGCTCCATGTAAGGGGTTGCGGGTAACCGACGGCGCTGGGCATGCCCTGGCTTGTCCTTTTCCCTTCAGCGCGCACATGCTCCCTCGACCGTAGAAACCGCTACGCTCTTCGGTCGCGAGCACGCGC
>JAPVWS010000428.1 GCA_027493295.1 Candidatus Versatilivorator vitaminiformans
CTCCTTCGGGCGGACCCACGACAACCTCAATTGGGCCTGCGGCCGTTGCCACGTGGGGACCAGGCCAACCTACGCCAACGGGATCGCCACCTGGAATTCCACCGAGTACAGCGACGCCGTCCAGGGCAGCTGTTTCTCTCAGCTTCGCTGCATCGACTGCCACAACCCACACGAGGCCATCGGTCCGCGCTGGTCCAGGCCTCCCGACGAGGATGACCGGTTGTGTCTCAGGTGCCACCAGCAGTTCGAGCCGGCGCAGGCCAGGCGGAAGCACACCCACCATCCCGCCGGCAGCAGCGGAGCCCGCTGCATGAACTGCCACCGTCCCCGAATCAACGAAGGCATCCAGGACCTGGTGCGGACCCACACGATCTTCTCGCCCACCGACAAGGCCATGATCGAGGCCAACCACCCCAACGCCTGCAACATGTGCCACACCGACAGGGCCATCGACTGGACCGTGGGGTATCTGAAGGAATGGTACGGGGCCGAGTATTCGGAAGAGAAGTTGGCCGAGAACTACCCCGACCGGGAGCAGTCGGTGGCGGTAGGCTGGCTGCAGAGCGAGTCCCCGGCGGTCCGCCTGGTGGGGGCGGACGTCCTTTGTCGAACCGGTTCCCGATGGGCGCTGCCGGAACTGATTGGAGTGCTGGACGATCCCTTCCTGATCAACCGCCAGTTTACCCGGAGGTCGCTCGACCGGATGCTGGATGTGCGCCTGCAGGATTTCGGTTACCGGTTCTACATGACTCCGCAGGAACGGCGGGGTCCGATAGCCAGCATTCGGGCCGAGCTGTGGCATCGAAAGCGGGCCGTGGCCGACGGCAGCTCCAGCCCCACACCCTCCCGGTGAAGGCCGACTTTCAGGGAAGTCGCCCGCCGGATACCCTCCACCGCGCCATAGGGACGACACCACCCGGGTGCGCGGGCGTCCCGCCCGCATCCTCTCCCTTTGCCTGCTGCCCAGATTGCCAAGAATGGGTTTGAAGGTGCGGGGAATAGCAGGCATAATCTACGCATGGAGTGCGTAGAATGACTCGCTTTATCTACCAACTCACGGAATGGCCCAAATTTACATGGGATCATGATGGCTTGGCTGTCCCCTTGGCCGATATCCGTTACCGGCAAGGGCGCTTGTTGGGTCGGATGGAGGGCTTGGGCTTCTCTCTCCAGCAGGAGGCCGAACTGGAGACACTGACATTGGATGTCGTCAAGTCCAGCGAAATCGAAGGCGAGAACCTGAACATGGATCAGGTGCGTTCGTCCGTTGCCCGGCGGTTGGGAATGGACATTGCGGGGGCGATTCCCGTAAATCGGAACGTCGAGGGTGTAGTCGAAATGATGCTGGATGCCAGTCGGAACTTTGACAAGCCCCTCACAGAAGACCGACTCTTTGCGTGGCATGCGGCGTTGTTCCCTACAGGGCGTAGCGGGATGCGCAAGATCATCGTCGGTGCCTGGCGCGACGACGCGGATGGACCCATGGAAGTCGTCTCCGGCCCCATAGGCAAGGAACGCGTTCACTACCAAGCGCCGGCGGCTTCACTTCTGGATAAGGAGGTGGCTCGGTTCTTCGATTGGGCCAATGAGTCTGACGGTACCGATCCCGTACTCCGGGCGGCACTGGCGCACCTGTGGTTTGCCACAATTCACCCGTTTGACGATGGCAACGGCCGCATGGCACGGGCGATTGCCGACTGGGCTCTGGCGCGGTCCGAGAATAGCCCGCAGCGCTTCTACAGCATGTCTTCCCGGATTCGGCAGGAACGGGATGACTATTACGAGATTCTGGAAAGGACGCAGAAGGGAACGCTGGACGTTACGCCGTGGATGGTGTGGTTCCTGGTCTGCTTGGGACGTGCGTTCGAAGGAACCGAGGCAACGCTGGCCACTGTCCTGCACAAGGCTCGGTTCTGGCAGAAACACTCCGGTGTCGACATCAACGACCGCCAGCGTCTACTCCTCAACAAGATACTGGAAGGATTCGACGGGAAACTGACCTCATCAAAGTGGGCAAAGATTGCGAAGTGTTCCCAGGACACGGCGATCCGTGACATCAAGGATATGGTGGCACACGGAGTCCTTGAGAAAGATGCGGGAGGCGGGAGGAGTACCAGCTACTCACTTTTCCGGCGGAATATTGCAACTGGCTCGTCCGGCTAATCCTGTCTATCGTTGTTCCGTAGTGCAGCCAACCAAATTTAACGGGGCATGGTCCCTGCTCCGGATAGGCCGTGAACTACGGTTGCTTCACTCTCGAGGGGTCCGATCCTTCGTAGGGTAGGGGGATGATCTTGTTCGAGAAATTCGGCCCCAAACATTCCTATCTCGACATCCGAACCTTCCGATATTTCGTATAGGAATCCGAAATATCAAGCGGGGGAGCCTTCCGGGCAGTCGGTTTGGAAGGAGAATCTCCTTAAGTCCCTCTATAATTTACTCATAATAAACACGATAAAAAATAGTTGTTCAAACCCGAAATTTGGCAGCTCAGTTGCAGCTTATGCGCGCGTGAGTTAGTTTGTCTGGACGGTTTCCAGGTTGGACATTCGATAGGGTTCTTAAGACCGTTGGTTTTTGTTCAGCTTGGGGCCTCACTAAAACAAGGAGATTTTGCTAATGACGAAACAAGCACTAAGAAAATCGGTCTGGAGTTTCGGGCTGATTGCTCTCTTGGGCCTGTTGGTCATTCCCACCTTGACGGTAGCGCAGGACGTCACCGGTTTTCGCGGCAGGGTCGTTGACACGACCGGAGCCGTGATGGTCGGCGTCAGCATTACTGCTATCAACGAGTCCAAGGGTCTGACCTACACTACCGTGACCAACGAGGTTGGGGAGTACGAGTTGCGCGGCATTCTGCCCGACACCTACACCCTGACCGCCGAGGCCACCGGGTTCAAGCGCTATGAGAACACCGGCGTGATCGTCTACTCGCAGTCGCCGCGGCGGGTGGACATCACCATGGAGATCGGCGAGTTGGCCGATGCCATCACGGTGACCGAGGAAGGGGCTCGCATCGAGACCGATACGCCCTCGGTGACCTACAAGACTCCCAACAAGGAAGTCTACTATACCAACGTGGCGGCCAGCCTGATCTACACGGTTGGGGCGGCCCCCGGAGTTCAGAACCGGAACGAGATTCACGGGGCCTACGCCAACAACGTCGCGGCTGTCCAGGACGGGATTCTGACGCTCGCCTACGGCACCTTCCGTTTTCCGCAGGAAGTGCTGCAGGAAGTGCATTTGAAAACGCTTAACGCGCCGGCCGAGTTCCAGCACGCCAACAACATCATCGGTGTGGGGCGCAGCGGAACCAACCAGTTCCACGGCGAGATCTGGAACGATTTCAGGCATGCTCGTCTGAGGGCCAAGAACCGTTCTCTGAAGAGCAGGCCCAAGCCGGAGACGCCGTCCCTGAAGTGGTCCTACGAAGCCGCCGGCCCGATCTGGATTCCCAAGATCTATGACGGCCGCAACAAGAGCTTCTTCCACTTCCTGTGGCAGCCGAACAGCGGGTTGACGCTGGAGATCAACCCCAACCTGACCTATCCGACCCCTCAGATGAGAACGGGGAATTTGAGCGAAGTCGCCGAATTCTCGGGGATCAGGGATGCCAACGGCAAGGGCGTGATCATGAATCCCTACACCATGACGCCCTTCCCCAACAACACCATTCCCAGCGACATGTTCCATCCGCTGGGGGTTCGCTTCACCGAACTGCTGCCCCTGCCGCAACGACCCGGTCTGACGACCAACCGAACCGGGATCAACGAGAACAGCGGTGACGAGGAGTACTGGCACTACCGCTTCGACCACCAGATCCACGAGTCCAACACCATTTCGTTCAACCACTTCCGCTACACCCGCAACAGCAGCGAGACGAAGTGGGACCACGGGCCGCTGGATTGCGGGCGTAAAGGTCACGATCCCACCCGCGCCTGGAGCATTCTGGACAGCCACGTCTTCTCGCCTTCGGTGATCAACGAGTTCTCGGTCGGATACAACGAGCAGCTCTACCTGATCGAGAGCGGCTGCGCCGGAAGCGATCTGTTGAGGCTGATCGATCCCCAGGGGCTCATCGACTTCGGCGGACGTGAAGGCAAGATCCCGCAGGGCTTCGCGGGAGCGCCTCAGATCACGGCTCGCTCGATCGGCAACCTGTCCAACATCAGCGGCGCCTTCGACGCCCGTCTGACCAATGCGCTGGGGGGCGGCGCCGCCGGATACGGCAGCCGGACCGACGCCAATGCCGTTCACCTCAAGAACAACATCTCCATCACCAAGGGCACCCACCTCTTCAAGATGGGGTTCTCCAACATCTGGGGTCTGGACGATCGCTACCGGCCCACCAACAATGTCTACGGTCGCTGGGACTTCTCCGGCAACTACACCGGCTGGGATTACGGGGACATTCTGTTGGGCCTGCCCCGCAGCACCGCGATTGCCCAGGCGCGTGGGGAACTGAGCCCGCGGTCGCAACAGTTCGGGATCTTCTTCCAGGATGACTGGAAGGTGACGCCCAGGTTGACCATCACCCCGGGTCTCCGCTTCCAGCACTACACTGCGGGACACGATGCCCAGGGGCAATGGTACAACTTCGACCTCCAGCACCTGCTGGATGGCGGCACCGGCCGGTTCGTGGTGCCCCAGCAGTCGCTGCATCGGGTCGTGCCCGGCTTTGCCCCGAGCATTCCGGTGGTCGGAAACGGCGACGCCGGTTTTCCCGCCGATCTGTTCCAGTTCAAGCTGGTGCACGTCCAGCCGCGTATCGGCGTGGCCTACCGCCTGACCGACAAGATGGTGATTCGCGCCGGTTTTGGGGTCTACACCGTGCCTCTGACCCCTCCGGACAACATGCAGCAGGCCATCTCCGGGTTCACCAGCGGTCCCTTTGAGCTCAACGAGAGCTTTGGGCCCACCGAGATCATCGACGGTGTTCCCACGCTGACCTTCAGCAAGGCCTTCCCGGCTCCCGGGACGGGCGCCACTTCGCTGCAAAACCCCAGAGCCATTCTGCTCAACACCCGCACCGAGAACTGGCCCACCGACAAGCAGTGGAACCTGACCTTGGAGAGGGAGTTGGGGACCGGCTTCACCGGTCGTCTTTCCTACGTGGCTTCCAAGGGGACCCACTGGCCCTACAACGTCAACGTGCAGATTCCCCGGGCCAGCACCATTCCCTACACGGCGTCCCGCAAGGTGTTCGGTGCGGAACCCTACGGTTCAATCACCGACTACCGCCTGGGTGGAAACTCCAACTATCACGGAGTGGAAGCCGAGTTGCTGCGGCAATTCTCCAGCGGCCTCTACGTGAGGAGTTGGATCGAGTATCGATCCATTCTCAATGACGTCGAAGGCGGCCGGTTCGGCTGGGTGGGTCCCGGCGGGTTCGCCACCGAGGATCCTTACAACCGCTCCCGCGACAAGGGCTGGACGGACGGCAACATCCCGGTTCGGGCTCGTGTGGTGGCTGTCTACTCCTTGCCCTTCGGCAAGGGACAGCGCTACCTCTCGGGGGCTTCTGGCGTGATCAACCAGTTGGTCAGCCAGTGGACCCTGACTCCCATCATCACCCTGAGCGCCGGAGGTCGAAGCACTCCAAACTTCGGTGGTTTCGATTCGCCCAACGTCGGCCGTTCGGGAGGCCGTCCGGACATTCAGCCGGGCTGCAACCCCAACGGTTTCGGGGACAATACCGTTCCCTACACCTCTTATTGGAATGCGTCCTGCTTCAGCATTCCGAAGAGCGGAACTTACGGAACGGCGACCCGGGGCGTCTTGCAACAGCCACGGAGTCCCGGCTTCAACTTGAACGTGTTCAAGGTGTTCCCGTTGACGCCTTACGAGAATGGCCCCTACTTCAAGCTGGAGGCCTATATCACCAACCCGCTCAACCACACCAACCCCAGCGGGCCCAACTCTCTGACCTTCAATGATCCGAGATTCGGGCAGTATGCCGCGAGTTGGCACACTCGGAACATCTTCTTCCGCTTGCGTCTCGGATTCTAGCAAGCCGAGTGAGTTGTTCTCCCGCCAGGCAGTCGATCTTCGGCTGCCTGGCTTTTTTTTGCTCCAGGATCGACATTCAGTCGTAGCTCCCGGTTTCCCCAGGACTCTCACCGCAAACAGCCTCTCGAATTCAAACGCTTTACCTGAAACAAAAGAAAACAGAGTGATCCACGAAGGGCCACGAAGGACGACGAAGGGCCACCAAGCGTGACGGCTCTGCCACTTCGGCACGGGCTGCGTCCCGGCAAGCCGGCGCGAGTCCTCCTGAAGAGCAAGAGCGATGGGAAGCGGCCCGCCCGGGAGCGCGGGCGTCCCGCCCGCATGCTATTCCGCTGCGTGCACCTCAGTTTCCCTGCGATGCGGCACCCGGCCACCCTGCCGGCGGGAACGGCATGGGCTCGGACAAAGCAGGGTCCTGGCGCCGTTGCGGGTCGAGCCGGGTCGAGGAGATTAGCGAGGCTTTGCCAGTATTGTGCGGGCGGGACGCCCGCGCTCCCGGGTGGGCTTCATCTCCTGACGTCGTCCCACCAAAGGAGCTCCAGCGGTATTCGTGTTCATTCGTGGTTCGTCTTCAACAACCACTGGCAGTTTCTTCCTCGTATGATCTGCCCGGCAGGGCAGCGGCGTCACTTACCTGAAGCAACACGGATGCCCAGGACTACAAGCTAGCCGTGTCCGGAAAAATCCTGTGCATCCTGTGCATCGATGTGAATCAAAAATGGAGCTGTGCTTGACTTTGAACCGGTTTCCAGCCGCACGGCCCAGCGGACTTGTTTCAAATAACAATGGGGAAAGTTCCGCCATCTGACCGATTGCCGCTCGGTACCCCGTTTGGTATACTTTTATTGGTCTAATGGCCCCTGCAGCTTCTTTCCAGCGACTCGACATACCATGGCGCCGCGCTTCAGAATCCCCGTCCTGCTGACCTTCTGCTGTCTCCTTTGGCTCGGGCCCTCTCCTGGGTTGGCCGAACAGGCCGCGCCGAAGCAGGAGCCGGAAGCGATGTGGCTGTTTCCCCTGGGAGGCCAGCGCGGGACTGCCCTGGAAGTCGAGATCCGGGGAAAGGGCCTGCAGTCGGCCTACGCGGTGGTTGCCGAGGAAGAGGGAATCCGGACCAAATTCCGCGCCGTTGAAGAGATCGTGGAGGAGAGCGAAGAGGGTCCCCGGAAGCCAGAGGACAAGAAGGAGCCGGAGTACCGGGTGCGTGTGGGCGTGGAAATCGATGGGGCGGCCCGCCCGGGGAACCACTGGTTGCGCGTGGTCACTCCCAGGGGAATCAGCGACCGGGTCCAGTTTCGGGTGAACGCGGACCGTGTGATCCGGGAGTCGGCCGACCCCCATGACCAACCCGACAGGGCCCAGGCGATCGACTACCCGGTCGTGGTCAACGGGCAGATCGACACGCCCGCCGAGATGGATTTCTACCAGGTTGAGGTCGCCGGGGGGCAGGAGTTCCTGTTTGAAGTGACTCGCAGCCAGGAGTCGGCGGCCAACGTCTTTCGCTCGCAGATTTCGATCCATGCGCGCCGGGGAAGCTGGTTCGATCCCGATCGGGTGGTGCGCCTGGCTTTCAGCGACAAGGACCGGGGAGAGCGCGTCATCGCGGACCGGGACCCCAGGCAGAGAACCGGGACTCGAGTCAGCCTGCGGCACCGGTTCGCTGAGGCGGGCCGCTACTTCGTGGAGGTTGGCTCGCTGGGCGGGCAGGCGAAACCCGAATTTATCTATCAGTTGCGGGTGGCGCTGCCGGACCAACCTTCCCATGAGACTCCGGGGCTCCGGGACTGGAGCGAGAGGAGTTTCGTGCGAAAACTCACCGGTGACCGGCTCAAGCAGTTGTGGTCGAGGGGAGTCAGGGACGATCGGCCGGCCTTGGAGATAAAGCCGGAGGGCGGTCAGGAAGACGAAAGCTCCAAGGAGCCCGATCCGGCCCAACTCGACCTCAAGCTCTCCGACCCGACCATTGCCCTCGGCGTCCATTCGGAAAGGGAACCCGGGGACCGGCTGGAGGACGCTGTCGAGATTCCGGTGCCGTCAATCGTGGAGGGGGTCGTGCAACACCCCGGGGACAGCGACCTGTTCAAGTTCAAGGTTCGCGCCGGACAGAAGCTGGCCTTCGAGGTGGAGACACCCCAGGCCACCCGGCCCGATTTCAACCCCTTGCTGCAAATTATCGATTCCCGGGGGCGGGACCAGTTCAGCAGCCTGCGCCGAACCGAGAAGTACAGGCGTGTCACCTCCGTTCACCTGGTCTCGGTGGATGCCAAGGTGATCGGCACCTTTGAAAAAGGGGGGGACTACTACCTGAGGGTCAGGGATGTGACCCTCAGGAAGGGCGATCCCGGATTCCGCTACCGGGTGCTGGTCCGGCCGCAGATTCCCCACGTCGGCGACATCCACCTGGAAACCCGGACGCGAGACTTCGAGGATGGGCGGGTCGATCCCCACCGAGTCAATCTGCTGGCCGGTAAGGCCGCCAAGCTCACCTTGATCCTGGAGCAGGAAGAGGGTTTCTTCCTGCCCTCCAATCAGATCGCGGTGTCGGTGGAAGGCCTGCCGGCAGGTGTCGAGGCTCTTGCCGGCGCCAGCAGCTACAGGTTGCCGGGAGGTCCCAGGCCCCCGGTCATCAAGGGGGCCGGCCACCACCTGCCCGAGGTCCAGTACGTCAGCGTGGTGCTTCATTCCCGGGAGGATGCGGCGCCCACCCATCTTCCGGCCTGGATCACGGTGACCGCCCGACCGATCGTCGGGGGCCGGCTCGGTCCCAAGCTGACGGTCAAGAAGATCCCACTGGCGATCCTGGATCCCGATCCTGCCAGAAAACTGAGCCAACTGGCGAGCCGGCCAGCCGGGGGTAAGAAATAACGCGCATGGAAACGAAATCCTTCAGGAAGACCGCCGCCGGCCGCCGAACACCGGCCGCTCTCACTGCGGTATTGGCCCTCGGGGCAGTCTGTTTCCTGGCCACCTTGGCCCAGGCTGCCGAGGTAGGGGAAACCGCCCAGGGAGCGTCGCCCCAACCGTCGTCGCTCCGCCTGGTGCCCTCCGAGGTCCGGCTGCAGGGGGCCGATGCCTCTCAGCAGTTTCTGGTGATGGGAACCTACTCGGACGGCCTGGAGCGCGACCTCACGGCGCAGGCCGAGTTTTCCGGTTCCAAGTCCGGATTGATCCGGTTCGCCGCCCACAGCCGCATCCAGCCGCTTGCGGACGGCGACCTGGTCCTCACGGCCAAAGTGGCTGGACGAGAGGCTACGGCCTCGATCGCCATTCGGGGTTCCCAGGAGAAGCGCCCCTTCAGCTTTCCTCGCGATATCGGGTCGCTGTTGACCCAACAGGGCTGCAACAACACCACCTGCCACGGCGCTGTTCCCGGACAGGGCGGATTCAAGCTTTCCACCAATGCCACCTATCCGCGCGACGACTACAAGTGGATCGTGAAGGGAGGGAAGTTCGAGGTCCTCACGGCCGAAATGGAGGAACCTCCCCATCCACGGGTGAACTTGAAGGATCCGGGAAAGAGTCTGATTCTGCAGAAGGCCACTCTCCAGATACCCCACGGAGGCGGGCTCCGATTCGGCTCCGACTCCCCCCAGTACGCCAGGATTCTCCAGTGGATCCAGGCGGGGGCTCCTTACGGAGAGGAAGGTGAGTCGGAGAACATCCAGATCGAGAGCCTGGAAGTCTATCCCCGGGAAAGCGTGCTGGATCTGGACGGCAAGCAGCAGATTCTGGTCACGGCCCACCTCAGCGACGGCCGGCGGGAGGATGTCACCCGGCAGGTCGTCTACGAGTCCATCAACCGATCGGTGGTGGACGTCGACGAAGGGGGCTTGGTCAAGGCCCACAAGACCGGAGAGACCAGCGTCCTGGTTCGAGCGCCGGGCCGGGCCGCCGCCGTCCGTTTCGGCGTGATCGCCGATCCGCTTCCCAGCTATCCCGAGGTACCGGAAAACAACTTTATCGACCGGCATGTCTTCGCCAAGCTGAAGAAATTCAATATCGTCCCCTCGGAGCTCTCCAGCGATGCCGAGTTTCTCCGGCGG
>JAPVWS010000429.1 GCA_027493295.1 Candidatus Versatilivorator vitaminiformans
GCCTACCCACGCCAACCGCAGCTTCGCAGCTCCCACCTAATCCATGACATTGGCAGGGGACACGGTTATCTACTGGGAATTCTTCAGACGGCGGAACGAGGGGGCAATCCAATTGCAATACAGGGATCAACTATTCATTTTTCGATCTATTCGTGGCCCTTCGCCGTTCTTCGTGCCCCTTCGTGGATATCTCATTTCTCTCGTAGGTCTGAGGCGCGCTCACGCTAGTCCTTGAAGGCGAAGGAGTAGAGTTTGGCCTGGTCCAGCACGAACTTCAGCGCCACTGACCGGCCCTCCAGATCGGCCAGGGAACCAGGGGTCTCGGCCATCACTTCCCCGTCCGTCACCTCTCCACTCAGGGGCTGCGCCTCCGCCAGAACTTCTCCCCGGCCGTCCAGGACCGTTACCCGTACAGAACCGCCGGCAGCGTCCGCGGTCAGGTGCAAGCGGCCGCGCCAGGTCAGCGGCTGGGTGACCACCACTCCCTTCCGATTGGGGTCGACGGGCACAAAACCCGCCCACCCGTCCGGCCGCAGCGTGGCCAGGCAGAGGAAACCGTCCCGCCAATAGCGATGATGCCCGTTGGAACCGGCATAGTAGATGCGGATTCGGTCTCCCATCACCACGGGTGCGTCGGCGGCATACACGCACCCCCAGTCGTACTGGCCCTTCACCGTGGCATTGGGGATGAAGGGACTGCCCGGGTTGATCCGCTCCCAACGAATGGTGTCGGGGCTCCAGGCCAGCTCGCAATGGACCCGCTCCTCGCTCAATCGAATAATCATGAGCAGGCCCAGATAGACATCCTCATAGCGAAAGAAGGGCATGGCATAGGTTTGATTCTCGGGGTCTCCGCGCAGGACCTCCACCGCCCTGCTCCATTGCAGAAAATCGGAGCTCTCGGTTCGGCCCACCACTCGCTGGCCGGCGGGATGGCGGAAAAAGGGCTTGCCGCGGTGAATTCGGGTCATGGTGACGTACTTCTCCAGTTCGGGGACCCAACGAGTGCTGTTGTGGGTGTCGGCATGGGCCTCGATCTCGGGGACGGGGAAGGACTCGCCCCAGCGCAGGCCGTCCGCGGAAAACCGCACCGCCGGGCGTGATTGCCACTCCTTGATCCATATTCCTCCCTCGAACATCTTGTAGCGCCGCTCCGGCTGCGGATCGTGAGGGTCGATCAGGATGCCGCCGCCATGGGACCCGCGCAGCAACAGGTTGTTGGCCTTGCTGCCCTGATACTCAACCAGGTTCAACTCGGGCTTGGTCCATGTCAGCCCGTCCTCGCTGGTGGCGTAACAGAGACCGAACTCCCGGTCATAGGGAAGATAGGGCACCTTGCCCTGCCGGTCCGGCGAATCTTCGGGGGCAAACGGGTTCAGGTCCCTTGAGTCTCGGGGGGTTTTGGTGACCAGAGGGTCGGCGATGAAGGGATTGTACCAGCAGCGGTAGAGCTTGCGGTCCCGGTCATAGACGATGTTGGGGTAGAGGTTGTCGAAGCGGGGCTCCCAGGGCTTGTCCTCCTTCATCAGAGGATTGGCCTCGTGCTTCTTGACGGCTCCGATCTCCAGGCGGACATTCTGCTCTTGCGCCACCACCCGGTCGTCCAGGAGCAGGTGGCGGGAATGCTCACCGGCCTCCTTGACCCGCAGGCAGGCGGAGAGCTGGGCCAGCAACCCGGAACTGATCAACAGCCCTACGGCAATGGGAACTCGGTTTCGGAGAATAGCGGGATTCATTTTGGACTCCATGGTCAGAAATTTGCCAGGAGATTCACAAGTACGCACTGTAGGTAAGGAACGCAGCAGGAGGGTTGGTCTGGGGAAACCCTCAAACGGGTGCTGCAGCTTGCATGCGGACGGGTTGGCTCTCCGAACGGCCCTGCATGGATACCAGGTCAGCGCCGACCCGGCGTCGCTCTTGAAGGTGTCCGCTCCGCCGCGGCGGGCTGGCCGTTGCCGGCTGAGGTAGACGCGGGGATTTGCAGCGCCTGGCGGAGCGCCTCTTCCAGTTGGGTTCGGACTTCGCCGTGGTCTTTCAGGAACTGGCGTGCATTGTCGCGGCCCTGGCCCATGCGCTCTCCCTGGATCGAGTACCAGGCGCCGCTTTTTTCGATGAGGCCCTTGTTCACGCCCAGGTCCAGCAGGTCCCCTTCCCTGGAAATGCCGAGGCCATAGATGATATCGAACTCTGCGTCCCGAAAGGGAGGAGCCACCTTGTTCTTGACGACCTTGACCTTGGTTCGGCTGCCCTTGACGGTGTCCCCGTCCCGAATGGCGCCAACCCGCCGCACATCCACCCGAACCGAGGCATAGAACTTCAGGGCCCTCCCACCGGTGGTGGTTTCCGGATTGCCGAACATGACCCCGATCTTCTCTCGAATCTGGTTGATGAAGATCAGACAGGTCTTGGATTTGGCGACAATGCCGGTCAACTTGCGCAGAGCCTGGGACATGAGCCTGGCCTGCAGCCCCATGTGGGAGTCTCCCATTTCACCCGACAACTCGGCTCTGGGCACCAGGGCAGCCACCGAATCGACCACGCAAACATCCATAGCACCACTGCGCACCAGCATTTCAGAGATCTCGAGCGCCTGTTCTCCGTTGTCCGGTTGGGAAACCAGCAGGTTCTCCACGTCCACGCCAAGCTTGCGAGCATAGGCGGCGTCCAGCGCATGCTCGGCATCCACGAACGCGGCCATGCCTCCACTTTTCTGAGCCTCGGCGATCACGTGAAGGGCCAGCGTTGTCTTGCCGCTGGATTCGGGACCGAAGATCTCAATCACCCGTCCCCGAGGCATGCCGCCGACGCCCAGCGCGGCGTCGAAGGACAGGGACCCGGTGGCGATCACGCCGATGTTGGCCACGGTTGCGCGGCTGCCCAGGCGCATGATCGATCCCTTGCCGAATTGCTTTTCGATCTGAGACAGCGCCAGATCGATGGCCTTGCTGCGTTCTCCGCTTGCGTCACTCATGGATTCCCTCCTGTTTGCCATTTCTTTCAACCATATCAATGATTTAGGTCCCGCAATGGCCAGGAGGGCTCACGAGTCCTCCGGGACTCGCCGGCCATAGCGATAGAACCCCCGTCCCGTCTTGCGCCCCAGGTGTCCAGCCGTCACCATGCTTCTCAGCAATGGACAGGGCCGGTACTTGGTGTCCCTGAAACCGTCGTAGAGAGTTTCCATGATATCCAGACAAACATCAAGCCCAATCAGGTCGGCCAGAGCCAGCGGACCCATGGGATGCTTCATCCCCAACTTCATGATTGCATCCACGTTCTCGGCCGTGCCCACACCCTCGTGGACACAGAAGACGGCTTCATTGATCATGGGCATCAGGACACGATTGGAAACGAAGCCCGGAGAATCGTTCACCTCTACCGGTGTCTTGCCCAGCCCCTTGACGATCCGGTGGGTGGCCGAAAGCGTATCCCTGGAGGTTCCCGGACCGCGCACGACCTCCACCAGTTCCATCACCGGCACGGGATTCATGAAATGCATCCCCACGGTCTCTCCAGGGCGACTGGAGGCGGAAGCCAATCGGGCAATGGAAATGGACGAAGTGTTGGAGGCCAGGATGGCCCCGGGGCGGCAGATCCGGTTGAGTTGGCCAAAGACTTCCCGCTTGAGCGGGAGACTCTCGCTGACGGCTTCAACCACCAGGTCCACCGAAGCCATCGGGCTCAGTTCAGAGGCCGGCTCAATCCTGCCGAGCGCCTCTATCCCTTGGGCGGGCGCCAGCCGGGACTTCCTGACTTCTCGATCCAGCCCCCGGGAGATCGCGTCCATGGCGGAGGACAACTGGGCCGGCGCCGGGTCGCTCAGAACCACCTGCCACCCTCGATGGGCAAAGACCTGGGCGATTCCCCGCCCCATGGTTCCGGCTCCCGCAATACCCACCCGACGCAGAGGTTGATTTCCCATCGACCGTTTCCTGGAAAATGAAAGAATTAGAGATGACCGTCCACGATGGAGAGCAGTCGATCCCCTGGTGGCCGCTCTGCGGGGGGGACCACACGGACGGAGCGGTTCATTCCGGTCCCCAAGTTTACCCTGGGGTCGGATCTCTCCTATAATTCTAGTGACACTGCGAACCATTGCGACCGGCAAAATAGTGAGACTGAATTTCAATCTGCAATTGATGGCGACGGTCCTGGGCCTGGCTTTCCTGTGGATTCCGGCTTCTCCCAACCCGCGGCCCAATCCGCAGCAGGAACAGACCACCCTGCGAGTCGACGTGGACCTGGTCAACGTCCTGTGCACCGTTCAAACCAGGAAGGGCCAATTCGTGACCGATCTGAAGCGACAGGATTTCAGGATTGAAGAAGATGGCGTGACTCAGTCCGTCACCCATTTTGCCAAGGAGGTCAACCTGCCCCTCACCCTGGGCATCCTCGTCGACACCAGTCCCAGCGTCCAGGACATCCTGCCTCTGGAGCAGCGAGCGGCCGTCGAGTTTCTGAGGACGGTCCTGAAAAAGAACGACCTGGCCATGATCATCAACTTCGATCGCAGCGTCTCCCTGATTCAGGACTTCACCAACAGCCTGAGCTTGCTGGAAA
>JAPVWS010000043.1 GCA_027493295.1 Candidatus Versatilivorator vitaminiformans
CCCGCCCATCGAGGTCTTTCGAGGCGTGTTTTCCAACTGGTACCGGCAAGGAGCCGACGGCATCGAGACCTTCAATTTCTCCTGGGCGCCAGCCATCCCGGGCTATCCCCTTCCCGCGATGAATGCCAAGCAGTCCAAGGTACACCAGCAGGCCTACCGGGAAATGGGTGATCCTGAACTGATGAAGCACAAGGACAAGGTCTTCGTCCTGTCCCGCCGGGGTGGCGGTCATGGTGATCCCGTGGTGCCCAACCCTGAGAAGTGGTACACGCCGCGCTATATGTTCGGCTACACCAACATGCTGGCACCCTTGCCCTGTCCTCTATCCGGGGACGGCAAGACCGACACCCTCCTGAAACTGTTTGTGGGTGACGACCTTAGTGCCGCAGCCGACCGTATCTCGGAATTGAGTCTGCGTATCCTGCTCCATGACGCCGCCGCCGGCGACTATCTATCCTCGAATTCCCCGAAGAAACCCAATCTCCCCGACGACACCAGAATCGAGCGCGGTGCGATCCGCGCCTTCCGCCACAGAAACTTTCTCTACAACTTCCCACCCAGGAAAGGCATCGAGAAACGCCTGCAGCTACGGATCCACAACAGCCTGCTGCCCGCGCCGGTCCTGGAAGACGGCTGGTTGGTATTTCACAACCTGAATCCGCGCTTATTCGCCGTCGGCGACAACCTGATCGGCGCCGTGCTCAGCCGGTCTACGAGCGATCTGGAGGAGTCCATTCGGATCGAAAAACTGGAACTGCAGGTGCGGTATCGGGCGAATGAATAGCCGAAGCCGGGACCGCTTGACGCTCCTCCCGTCCTCCATTACACTCAAGCGAGAATAAAGAAGAATAAGGAGTTGCGCTGATGTTTCCCATGTTCGACCTCACGTATTTGCTGTTTATAGCTCCCGGCTTGATCCTGTCGCTATGGGCGAGCTGGAGGGTGAAGTCCAACTTCAGGAAATACTCGGCCGTACGGTCCATGCGCGGGCTCACCGGTGCCGAGGCGGCGGCGGAACTGCTGCGCCAGGGCGGCATCCGGGACGTGCGCGTGGAACGCTCTCACGGCATGCTCTCGGACCACTACAACCCGGTCACCAGGACCCTGGCCCTTTCCGACGAGGTTTACGGCTCGACCTCGGTGGCGGCCATCGGTATCGCCAGCCACGAGGCGGGTCACGCGCTCCAGCACGCTCAGAACTACGGACCGCTTCGCCTGCGCTCGGCGCTGGTTCCCACGGCCAGCATCGGTTCCAACATCGGCTATTTCGTGATGTTCCTGGGCCTTTTCATCGATCCGGCCCTGGTGCTGATCGGGGCGGTCCTCTTTTCGGCGGTGCTGCTTTTCCAGATCGTCACCCTCCCGGTGGAGTTCGACGCCTCCAACCGCGCCAAGGCGCTGGTGCTGGAGCGCGGCCTGATCTATCCGGGGGAGCGCGAGGGGATGGACAAGGTGTTGAACGCCGCTGCCCTGACCTACGTGGCGGCCGTGGTGAGCACGCTGCTGACCCTGCTCTATTTCCTGCTGCGAGCCGGTCTGCTGGGGGGCAGGTCGGACGATTGAGAGGCTGTCGCAAGGTTGTTCGGGTGCAATAGCCAATAGGGGCGCCGCGGCAGGGTCCGCGCGCGCGCGCCTTTTCACGATCTCCACCTATTGAGGGAATTCCCTTTCCTTTTCGCCAACGGTCCCGGCACACCTGGCACGGGCCGCCTAAATTCCCAGGCTCAGGATCTCCGGGCCATTCTCGGTGATGGCGACGCTGTGCTCGAAATGGGCCGAGGGCTTGCCGTCCTGGGTCACCACCGTCCAGCGATCGGGCAACACCCGGACCTTGTCCGTGCCGAGGCTCACCATGGGCTCGATGGCCAGGACCAGTCCGGGCTTCAGCAGTATGCCGCGGCCGTTGACCACGTAGTTCAGCACCGCCGGTTCCTCGTGGAGACTTCTTCCGATGCCGTGCCCGGAAAACTCCTTCACCAGGGAATAGCCCCGGCCCTCGGCGTGGGTCTGTATCGCCGCAGAGATGTCTCCCAGATGGTTTCCGGGAACCGCTTTTTCGATCCCCAGCATCAACGATTCGCGCGTGGTCTGCAACAGACGTTCGGTCGCCGCAGAGATGCGCCCCACGGGCAGGGTCACGGCGGCGTCTCCATAAAACCCCCGATGGAATACCCCATAGTCGACGCTGACGATATCTCCTTCCCGTAGGACCTGCCTGGAGGGGATCCCGTGCACCACCTGGTGGTTGACCGAGGTGCAGAGAGTGGCGGGGAACCCGTTGTAGCCCTTGAAGGCTGCCCTTGCCTTGTGCTTGAGGGTCAAGTCCTCCGCAATCTTGTCCAGCTCAAGGGTGGTGACGCCGGGGTGGCAGTGGCGTTTGAGGGTGTTGAGGATGTCGACCACGATCTGGTTGCATTCCCTCAGGATCGCAATCTCATTGGCCGACTTCAGATGAATCATGGATCTCCGCTCAGGGGGTAGTGTCCGGGGCCCTTGGCCCGGCGCCTCTGCCGGGGGTATCTCTCCTGCCAACGCCACTCCATGATTGACAAAACCCCCCGGCATGTCAAGACGCCGGGACCCGGCCCTCCAATTGACAATCCAGGTCCAAACGTTTAAGTTCTCTCGACATCCGGAGGGAGGATCCGATGAGAAAGCGAGCGGAACCGGTCTTGGATTCCGCGGTGGATGATGCCATCGAATCCCTGCGCTCGCTGGTCCGACAAGTGCATCAACTGGTCATCTTCCGGACCGTCCTGAGAGACCCGGTGGTGGCGGCCCTGCTCGACTTCCTGGGAGGCATCGCCGGCAGCCGACTCCACACCGCCAAGGTGTCCAGGCGAGTTGCCGCCAGCTACGCCTCCTTTTTTTCCGCCCTGGCTTCGCAAGCCGTTCCCGGGCGAGAGGTGGCCGTGGGCACTCCCTGGCAGAACCACCTGCTGAACCTGATGCTGTGCGACGAGAATCCATTTTCCCGAGGGGCCGAGGGTCATGGGCTGAACCGGTTGGGTCCTTCCCTGGTCCTCCAGGTGGAAGCGGACCTTGCCCGGCTGCGAGAGCTCCATTCCCTGCGGAGCGAGCAGGTGGCAGCCGCCTTCCAGATGATGGGCTGGGACGGAGCCTGGCCGGGCTGGGACCGGCTGCGGGCCGAGGACGCCCCCTGCGAGCCGCTCTCCGACCAACGCCTGGAGATGAAACGAAGGCTGAGCCGGGCGCCTGACTGGGGTCCCCTGGTGCCGGAGCTGGCCGTCTTCTACTCCCGGAACGGCACCGGAATTTTCGGCGAGTTCCAGGCCTTTCACTGGAACCCGCGATCCCGGGGCGGAGCGTTGGAGGGCATTGCATCGCCCGACCCCATCACCCTGGAAGACCTGGTGGGGTACGAGGACCAGAAGCAGTGGCTGGTCCGGAACACCGGATACTTCCTGGCTGGCCACCCCGCCAACAACGTCTTCGTCTACGGCGATCGTGGGACCGGCAAGTCCTCCGCCATCAAGGCGCTCCTGAACCGCTTTGCCGGTTCCTCGCTGCGCATGGTGGAGGTCTCCCGCGACGATCTGAATGACCTTCCCCGGGTGATGAGCCTTCTCCGGGAGAGGCCGCAGCACTTCATCGTTTTCGTGGACGACCTGTCGTTCGAGGAAGGGGAGACTCAATACAAGACCTTGAAGGCCGTGCTGGAAGGAAGCCTGGAATCGCGCCCCGGCAACGTGGTGGTCTATGCCACCTCCAAC
>JAPVWS010000430.1 GCA_027493295.1 Candidatus Versatilivorator vitaminiformans
CAGCAGGCCGTGGATGTCGACCACGCCGTCGGTGGGACACCACAAGCCTCCTTCGGCCGGAGAACCCTCCAGGATCGGCACGGCCTCGACAATGCGTTCCATGGGCCACCATTCCGACGGCACCCCGCGTTCGCAACTGCGGGCGCCGTCCTGCTTCAGCCTGGCCGAGTCCCCGGCCGAGGCAAGCAAGAAGGATCCATTCTGTTCGAAGTGGGTTTCGAGCGGCCAATCCCGGGGCAGGTTGCGAAGGAAGGCAGTTCCCCCCCGGGCCAGGGCGGCAATGGATTCATGGGGCACCACCTGCCGCACCATGGCCGCATTGCGGCCCGAGGCATGCACCCCGGGGACCTCTTCCTTTTCCAGGATGGTGACCCGTTCCATGCCCATGCGGGCCAGGTGAAAGGCCGTGGCTGCTCCGGCGAACCCTGCGCCCACCACCACAATGGAGGGTTGATGGTTGCTCACGGGAAGGATCCGATGTCGAGGTTCAGAAACGGTCACCCGCGCGCACTCGTGCCAGGAGTGTTCCTTGCGGCCGGCCGTCCGCAATTGAGATAATGCAGTTCCAGCTAGTCCGTTCGCGAAAGGAACCCTGCCATGAAATTCGCCATGCACAACTGGATGCGCCAGGAACCCATTGAAACCACTATCGAGCGCCTCCACCGCCTCGGTTATGACGGGATCGAGATCAGTGGAGAACCGACCCAATATGATACAAGCCAGGTCGCCCGATTGCTGGAAAAGTACCAGTTGGCTTGCTGGGGCTCACACAGCATCATGATGCCGGGGCGGGACCTGGTATCCGAGGAGGCATCGGTTCGGGCCGAAACGGTGAAATACATGCAGGCCTGCGTGCGCATGGTTCATGAGCTTGGCGGGTCGATTTTCGTGATTTTCCCCAGCGAGTGCAATCGGCTCGCACGGGTGGCCAGTCCGGACCAGGAATGGGCGTGGGGCATCGAAGGGGTCCGCCAGATTGCTGAATATGCGGCCGAGCGCGGTATTTGCGTCGGCGTCGAAGCCCTGAACCGGTTCGAGACCCATTTCATCAACCGCCACGATCAGGCCCTGGCGTTGGCGGACGAGGTAGGACCGGAAGTGGGCGTGGCTCTGGATGCCTTTCACATGAACATCGAGGAAGTGGACCCCCTGCAGGCCATACGCAACGTGGGCTCGCGCCTGATCGATTTCCACGTGGCCGACAACAACCGGCGGCCGCCGGGACAGGGAAGCTACGACTGGAAAGCAGTGATCCGGACCCTGACAGAGGTGGGGTACGACTCCTATCTCACCCAGGAGTTTGTCAATCCCGTCGATCGCACCCCCCTTGGAGTCCGGAAGGAGGCCGGGTCGGGAGAGGTTTCCGCCGACATGCTGAAATTCCTGCAGGATCACGGATCGGGCGTGATCAGCGCCGAGGAGTACGACGAATCGGTCCGGCAAGGCATTACCTACCTGAAAACGCTGGTGTGAAGGCCGCCTCTCAGACGTGCAGAACGATCCATTGGCGTTCCACCGTTACCGGAAAGGTCTCCACCCTGGGCTCATTCTCCACCCGGGATCCTGAACAGGCGGGTTCCACCGTAACCGGATAGACCTTCAGCTTCACCCGGTCCGGCTTGTGGACCGACTTGCCGGTTTTCACGTCGAATTCCCACCCGTGCCAGGGGCAGCGGATGATCCGGCCCTCGAGGCCGTAGCGAAACTCCCCCACCCGAGAGGGAAGCATGGTGCCGGTCACTTGGCCCAGGCAGAGGGGACCTCGCTGGTGGGGACAGAGGTTCAGCAGCGCGTGGTAGCTGCCCCCGACGTTGAAGACGCCGATGGAACGCCCGCCGGCATCCACGATCTTGCGCTCTCCCGGTTGCAGCTCCTCGGTGGTGCACACCCGGTACCGCTTAGCCATTCCTTTGCTCCTCGACGTCCGGGGCTTGGTTTTCCAAGCCGTAGAGTTCCTGGGCATTTCGCCAGAAAATGCGTTCACCCAGCTCTTTTGGTACTTTGGGAAAGGCCGCCAAAGGAGAATCGAAGTCCCAATGGGGATAGTCGCTGGCGAACATCAGGACACGGTCGGCTCTCATCATCTCGAACAGCTCCAGCAACTGTGAGGTCCTGGGGGGCTCACCAGGGGGTTTGAATGCGCAGGGCCTTGTAGTTCTTGTCGAAGCGCCACATCAAGTGGGGGACCCAGCCGAAGCCGCCTTCGATGCATACGAATTTGAGTCCGGGGAACTTCTCGAATACCCCTTCGGAGACCAGGCTGACCAGTTGGGCCATGTAGCTCTGACTGATGTTGGTGTGCTTTTCGAAGTAGCTGGACGGGTACCCGGCCGAGGTGGGCGGCCCGGAGATCCCCGATCCCTCGTGGCCGGGATGTATGGCCACCGGCAGGTTGCATTCCTGGGCTGCCTCGTAGATGGGGTGGTAGAAGGGATTCCCGTAGGGGATGCGCGAGGCAGAGGTCATGATGGTCTGCTTGATGCGCGGGTGCCCGCCCAGGCGGCGGATTTCCCGGGCCGCCGCGGCCGGGTTCTGGGGCGCGATCACCAGGGAGCCGAACAGGCGCGGGTCCTCGCCGAGCCAGGCCTCGATCAGCCAGTCGTTGTAGGCTCCAGCCATCACGGGGGCGTAGTAGTAGTCGGCCGAGGTTCCGATGCCCACGATCTCGGCGCCCGTCAGGATGGCGTAGTCGATGTCGTAGGCGTCCAGCAATTGCTTGCGCATCGTCCGGTAGCAGGATCCGGGAGGTCCGCCCCTGGGGGGGAAGGCGTCGCGCCGCAGCACCCCGATCGGATTGGCGTAACCGGTGCCGGCAGTGTCCGGAATGGGGAATCCGCGCTCGCGCATGCCGGCGGGCAGATAGGGCTTGAGATCGTCCCAGCTACGGGGCTGGTTGTGGACGTCGGTGTCGATCAGCGACAGGCGGCGGTCTCGCTTCCTGCCGACCTTTTTTGTCGGATCGGCGTTGTCCTGGTGCCCCATCGTCTTTCTGGTGGTTGCAAAATGAATGGAAATGAGCGGCCGCTGTCGCTCATTTCCGATGCTGCAAAAATCTACCGCTCCCGGCATTTTCCCCCGATCCGGACCCAAAAGACAACGGCTTCCCGCGTCCGGCCTACTGCAAGCAAACGCAAAAAGAGTGATGCACGAAGTGACACGAAGGACGACGAAGGACCACCAAGCGTGGCGGCACTGCCGCATCGTCACGGTCTGTGGCCCGGCAAGTCGGCGCACGCCCCCTTGAGGAGCAAGAGCGATGGGAAGAGGCCCACCCGGGAGCGCGGGCGTCCCGCCCGCATGCACTCCCGTTCGGTTCCGCTCAGTTTCCCTGCCATGCGGCACCCGGCCACCCTGCCGGCGGGTACGGCATGGGCTCGGCCGAAGCAGAGTCCCGGCGCCGTTGCCGGTCGGGCCGGGTGGAGGAGATGAACCAGGCTGCGGGAAGACTTGTGCGGGCGGGACGCCCGCGCTCCCGGGTGGGCTTCGTTCCCTGACGTCGTCCCAGCATAGGATCTCCATCGGTATTCGTGTCTATTCGTGGTTCCTCTTCAACAACCATCGGCAGGTTCTTCCTCATATGATCCGCCCGGCAGGGCAGGGGAGGCACTTACGTGAAACGAACGTCGGTGCCGGATGTCAGGTAACGGGTTTAAAGCCAAGCATGAGTAAATGGTTTATTTACATGGATGGACAGGATGAACAGGATTTTTGGGCGAGAGTTACCAGCGCCTTGCGCTCCACTATCGCCCAGGATTCAACAAGGATTCCGATACCCAGTTCCAAGCTCATGGAACACCTCAAACACAATCCCGATCATGGAGCGAGCCGGCTTCCTGTGCCGCAGCCTCTCCTCCTGACTATCCTGTCCATCCTGTGTATCCATGTTCAATAAATGGATTTAGAAAACCGGACTAAGGGGTCAGGGTCCGGGTTTCCGATGGGCCATGAAGGTTCGATGTTTCACTCTCCTATGGTCCGGCCGTCAGGGCGGTGGCGGAACCTTATGCGCCGTGGGACCTGTTGGAACGTCGGCGCGTCTTGATGGAACAGTGGGGGGAGTTCCCGGCCGGTGGGAATCGCAAATCGAAGGCTGTGCCGATCCGTTGATGATCGGACCTGTTGACCTACTCCACCTTTGAAGGTCCCTGCCGCTCGAGCTTGATACCGAAGCCTCGGCCCTTGACGATGGCGTCTCCTCCGAACTTCTCCCGCACGGCGTCCACTGCTTTGTCAACCTTGCTTTGGGTCGACCCAATGCCGCCGAAGAGCTCGCCCTGGACAACCTGACCGGCCTCGACGAGGTCATGAACGCCGATGCCGATCAGGCGGAAGGCACGTCCGTCGGTTTCCCGAACCAGCAGGGGTTCGGCGGCCTGGAATAGTTCCTCGGCTGACCGAGTGGCACCCCGCAGGCGGCGGCTGCGGGTTATGATGCGAAAGTCGGCCGTTTTGAGTTTCAGCGTGACGCCTTTGCCGGCGATGCCGGCCTTTTTCATGCGCCGTGCCACCGTCTCGGCGAGCTGCCACAGTAACGGGCGCAGCCCGGCCAACTCGGCGGTGTCCCTGTCGAGGGTGGTCTCCGATGACATGCTCTTGGCCGTGCTCTCGGGGTCGACCCGGCGGTCGTCTTCACCCCGTGCACACAACCACAACCGCCGCCCGATCTTGCCGTAACGGGCGACGAGCTCGGCCTCGTCGATGCGGGCCAGCTCGCCGATCAGCGCGATGCCGTCCTCGCGGAGGCGCCGGCGCATGGCCTTCCCCACGCCCCACAACAGGCTGACGGGCTTGTCGGAGAGAAAGGTCCCGGCCTCGGCTCGCCCGATAACGGCGAAGCCGCGCGGCTTGTCCCGATCCGAGGCGATCTTGGCGAGAAACTTGTTGTAGCTGAGCCCGATGGAGGCAGTGATGGAAAGCTCCTCCTCCACGCGCCGCGCCAGCGCCGCCAGAGTCGTCGCCGGGCTGGCACGGTGCAGAGCCTCCGTGCCGGCGAGGTCCATGAAGGCCTCGTCGATGGAGAGCGGTTCCACCAGTGGGGTCAAGTCCCGCATCATCGCCCGGACCCTACGTCCCACCGCGGCATACTTTCTCAGGTCCGGCTTGATGACGGTGGCGCCGGGGCAGGCTTTCAAGGCCTTGAACATCGGCATGGCCGAGTGCACGCCCTGGGCACGGGCGATGTAGCAGCACGC
>JAPVWS010000431.1 GCA_027493295.1 Candidatus Versatilivorator vitaminiformans
TTGCTGCGTCCCTGCACGCCACAGGCGATGATTCCCGCGGTGGCGCTATCGGGTCTGGCCAACTGCCGGGCGGCAACGGCAGTAGCGGCGCCCGTTCTCTTGGCGGTAATCCAGGTAGCATCCATCACTGACAGGGGAATTCCCGTATCGGGGTCATTGAGAATCAGGAGCCCGGTAATGTAGGGCAGGCCCTTGGCCTGATTGTCCGGATAACCCGAAACCCACTTGATTCCGGCTGCCGACAGGCTGGGAATGTAGGCGGGCATGGCGTGAATAAAGGCATCCTTTCGGGTATGAATACCAGGTTTCGGCGGCATTTCGACTTTCCCTTGCCCTTTCTCGATAAACATGGCTTCCAGGGCAGCTATGATATCGGGCATGGGCAGGTCAACAGCTTCGACATCGGCACGGGAGAGATAGAGCATGGGCAATTCCTCGGATCTCGGAAAACCTCAAGCAGGGCTTCAGATCGCCTTGAAGCCTCAAACGGTGGGCTCGTGTCTTGTCTCAGAAATAGGGTCACCATCTCCGATGAAGGTTCCACCGGGAAACGGTCGGTAGGAGAGGCCCGTCGCGTTTCAGCCAGCCGGCACCGTTGTGCTCTCCCTCCCCGGCACCTCCATCGGAGATGGCAACCCTATTCCTGAGGCAGAACACCAGGTAAACTACCATGGCTGACTGCGAAGCGTCTAATGTCCCCGTCGACCTGAAGATTGCATGCTGACCGAACCGATCCTTGACGACCGAGCCTGGACACGCCAAACGGTCGGAGAAGAGTTCTCCTGGACGGCGCAGCTTCCACCAGGTTGGCTGGACTCTGCCGGCCAAGTGGCCTCCAGTCTCGAGAAGAATCCCGGCCAACCAATCACCGACTTGTCAATCCCACCATGGCATGCGTGCAGGGACTGGCAATCGCTGCGAGCCATCCTTGACCGAGGCCGAGGTTTTGTGGTGCTGGATCGCATTCCCGTGGGCCAGTGCTCGCCGAGCCGGGCCCGGGCACTCTTCTGGCTACTGGGCCGCGGATTCGGCTTCCCCATGACCCAGGACGTTGCCGGAACGCTTCTGTTCGATGTGAAAGACAAGGGTTACGACGTCACCCGGGGTGCCCGCTTTTCCGGAACTACGGCAGAGAGCAGCTTTCACACGGACAACGCCTTCGGTCAGGAGATCCCCGACCTGGTTGCCTTACTCTGCCTGCGACCGGCGGTCAAGGGGGGCGAGTCCCAGTTGATCAGTGCGCTCACGCTGCACAACCGCATTCTCAGCCGGCACGCCGACCTGCTGCCCTGCCTCTATCAGCCTTTCTGGTTCGATCGCAGAGGAGAATTTCTCCCGGGTGAATCGCCGATCTCTCAGAACCCCATTTTCTCTTGGGCAACCGGAGAGCTCACGGTTCGCTATCTGCACTACTACATTGAAGTCGGTCACCGCAAGGCCGGTCGCCCCCTCACTCGGCGCCAACTCCGGGCCCTGGAGGTCCTGGAGAATCTGTTGAGGCTCCCCGAGCTCCGTGCCGAGTTCCGGCTGCGAGCAGGCCAGGTTCTTCTGACCAACAACCACTGGATTCTCCACAACCGCACCGCGTTCGAGGATTCGACCCGCCCTCCGGAACGCAGGCACTACGTCCGACTGTGGCTCTCAAGAAGAAGCCCGCCGACCCTGGGCTGCTAGCCCGCATTTCCATACAACGTTTCCCCCAAGATCGACATCCAAGCACCGAAAAAGGGTCACCGTCTCCTCTCGCCAATCCGGCAATCTGGTATGCTAGCTCGCATGCTCGACAGTCGTATTCACTCATGCCCGGCTCGTCCGGCCAAGGTCCTTCTGCTGGTCTTTCTTGCCAGCTGCTGGCTGGTTCCGGCCCTATGGACCTACCAGGCCGACCAGCCCCTCTCCTGGAACCAACTCAAGCACCTGATTCAGCAATTCCAGCAAGGACAGGTCTCCGAGGATCGGGTTCTCTACCTCATCGCGCAGCGCAAGGTCGGCTTCCGCGTCGACAAGTCGGCCAGGAAGTCCCTGAAACGACTGGGTGCCACCCGACGGATCCTGAAGGCCGTGGCCCGTCACGCACAGGTTGCTCCGAGGGAACCCGACGCCGGCGGCGATCCCCAACCCGGGCCCAATTCCGCGAACCCAAAGCAAGGCCAAGATGGGGCAAGCGGGGCCGATGATCGCTACACGCTCTCGGTGGACGTGGACCTGGTCAATGTCAACGTGGTGGTGACCGACACCAACGGTAGATACCTGACCTACCTGACGAAGGAAAACTTCCGGATCTACGAGGACAGGGTCGAGCAACAAATCACTCACTTCTCCCCGGTGGACACCCCCTTCGCCGTGGGACTGCTCCTGGACACCAGCAACAGCACCATTAACAAGTTGACACGGATCCAGGACGAAGCCATTCGCTTCATCGATCAGATTCATGTCGACGACGACGTGCTGGTTATCTCTTTCGACGATGAAGTGCACCTCGATAGTGACTTTACCCGCAGCAAGCCAGCTACCGAACGGGCCATCAAGGGAACTCGTACCGGGGGATCCACCCAGCTCTATGAAGCCGTCTACCTCGCCCTGCAGCAGAAGCTCCGTCCCAGACCGGAACGAAAGGCCATGGTGCTCTTCACCGATGGCGTCGACACCGCCAGCCCCACTTCTACGCGGAGTGAAACCATCGAACTGGCCAAAGAGGCCGATACGCTCATCTACCCGATCTTTTTCGACACCCGGTACGATTCGGGGCCCATGTCCCGCAACCCGAGACCGCCGTTGGGGAGGAGAGGTGGTCCCATAGGAACTCCAACCGGCGGGGGTACTGTCGGGTGGCCGACCGGCGGGGGCACCATCGGGCTGCCGACCGGTGGCGGAACCGTCGGATTGCCCGTGCCTTCTCGCCGTCCAACAACCCGCCGTCCAACGACTCGACGCCCAACTTCCCGCCGCCTGCCTCCACCAGGCCGCGGCCCCCGATTCCCCACCGGCGTCGGCGTCGGCCGAAGCGATGCCGAATTTGACCAGGGCCGCGCGTACCTGCAACAGTTGGCAGACGTCACTGGAGGCACCCTTTACGTCTCCGAGGGTCTCACCAACCTTGGCGATGCTTTCCAAAAAATCGCAGCCGAGCTGAGCAGTCAATACAGCCTGGCCTACAGTCCCACCAACAAGACAAGAGACGGCAAGTTTCGCCGGATCAGGATCGTGACCAACGTCCCCAATGTCATCGTCAGAGCCAAGCACGGCTACTACGGCCGCCCCTTCTAGCTGACTTATTCAGAAGAACTCTTTATTCCCCAGTATTTTATTAGCGCATTCTTAAAGGCTTGCGGGAATAGCTTGCTCCGAGCTCTCCCTCATGTCCTTCTCCCTTCAGCGCCCACGGCACCCCTCGAGGGTATTGGCCAGGGAATTCGTGTCCCTCCCCGGTTCTTGGTGGATTTCCTTGGTGAAAGGAAGTGCGATTTTCTCCACGCCGCCGGAATGGATAACCGGCCGGGTTGGGTGGACGCCTCCATTGACCTTTTACGGCCTGTCAATCCACAATGGCAGCGAAGGGTTTCTCATGACAACGCTGAGACAGGCCACCAGGGGATGCTTGGGGCTGCGACTGACTGCAGGTGTCGGAACCGTGCTCCTCTGCCTTGTGAATCCGGTGATGGGGCAGGTTGTGGTGAGCGGGACCGTCACCGATCAAGGG
>JAPVWS010000432.1 GCA_027493295.1 Candidatus Versatilivorator vitaminiformans
GCTGGGCATGCCCTGGCTGGTCTTTTTCCCTTCAGCGCGCACATGCTCCCTCGACCGTAGAAACCGCTACGCTCTTCGGTCGCGAGCACGCGCTGAAGGAAAAAATCCTGCGCCATGATCACGCCCCCTGGTGAGAAATGTGGGCTAGAACCTGCGTGACCATTCCCGGGGCCAGCGCTCAATGACCACCTTCTTCTCGGTATAGAATTCCACCGCGTCACGCCCCTGGCCGTGGAGGACTCCCAGAAAGCTGTCCTTCCAACCGCTGAACGGGAAGTAGGCCATGGGTGCAGCCACTCCGATATTGACCCCCACATTCCCCACCGGCACCTCATACCGGAATTTGCGGGCGGCGGCACCGCTGCCGGTAAAGATGGAGGCAGCGTTTCCGTAAGGGTTGCCGGCAACAACTTCAATAGCCTCTTCGACGCTGTCCACGTGGAAAAGGCTGAGCACCGGTCCGAAGATCTCGGTTCGGGATGTCTCGCTCCCCGGCGGCACCCCATCCAGAATGGTTGGCGACACGAAAAATCCCCGTTCATAGTTGGGAATGCTGGGGTTTCGCCCATCCACCAGCACCTCGGCGCCCTCCGAGGCGCCTCGACCGATGGCACCCTCAATCCGCTGCTGGCTCTCCCGACTCACCACCGGTCCCATCTGAACCCCTTCCTCCAGGCCGTAGCCAACTTTGATGGACCGGGCCATCTCGGCCACCGAACGGGTAAAGGGTTCACGCGCCTCCCCCACGGTGACTGCCGCGGATACGGCCAAACATCGCTGCCCCGCGCACCCGAAGGCGCTGTCGCTGACGATCTGTGTCGTGGTCGGCATATCGGCGTCCGGCAGGATCACCACGTGGTTCTTGGCGCCTCCCTGACACTGCACCCTCTTGCCCTGGGCGGCACCTCTGGCGTAGACATGTCTGGCAACCGCCGTCGATCCCACAAAGCTGATCGCACGCACCTGGGGATGGTCGATGAGGGCATCCACCACCTCACGGTTCCCGTTGAGCAGGTTCACAACTCCTGGCGGGAGGTGGAGTTGCTCCAGCAACTCGAACACCCGCCGCATTGTCAAGGGAACGCGCTCGGACGGTTTCAGCACGAAGGTATTGCCGCAGGCCAGCGCGTAAGGCAGAAACCACAAGGGGATCATGGAGGGAAAGTTGAAGGGCGTGACAGCCGCCACCACCCCCAGCGGTTGGCGAATCATGATTTCATCGATGCCGCGGGCGACGTCCTCCAGGTTGTAACCCTGCATCAGCGTGGGAATCCCGCAGGCAACCTCCACGTTCTCGATGCCTCGCCTCAGTTCCCCGCGAGACTCGGCCAGGGTCTTGCCGTGCTCCCGGGTGGTGAGCCGCGCGATCTCCTCAAAATGCTCTTCCAGTAGCTGCTTGAACTTGAACAGGTACTGAACACGCTCTCCCGGAGGGGTGCGCCTCCAATTGGGAAAGGCCCTGGCGGCCGCATCCACCACCCGGGACGCGTCGCCGGCATCGCCAAGGGGATTGTCAGCGAGTTTCTCGCCCGTGGCCGGGTTGACGATCTTCAGGCTGTCCTTGCCGACGGAAGGGCTCCAGGCGCCATTAAAGAAGTTCAAAACTTCAATTGTTTCCGGCATCGCTCCACCACCCTTTCCGGAACCGTGCGATGTTCACATCCAAATTGGAAAAGCTCAGGCTACTTGAGCCGGGTGCAAGATTCTTCGTGCAGCGCTGGTCCCCTATTCCACCAAGACTTGCTACCTGGGGAATTTTGCAAACGGCCGTTTGAGAAATGGGGGGCAGCGAGGGTTAATGCTTGACTCGAACTCTTTGGGTCCATATACTTGGTCGCCTGTCCCAAATTTCGAAACCGAACCCAGGAACTTATGGCCCAGGTCACCACAAACAGCTTTGCCATCGGCGAAAAAGTCGTTTACCCCAACCATGGCGTCGGCGTCATCGAGCAAATTGACCGGCGCAGCATCTCCGGAAAACTGGAGGCCTTCTATCATCTCAAGATTGCAGCCAACAACATGATGGTGATGATCCCGGCAACCAACGCCACCGACGTCGGCTTGAGACGACTGATCAAGAAAGCGGAAGTCACCAAGGTTCTGACACACCTGAAGAACACCAAGGTCAACAATGCCACTGACTGGAAAAACCGCTTCAAGGAGAATTCGGAGAAAATGCGGACAGGATGTATCTTCCAGGTGGCCGACGTCCTCAAGAGTCTCTCCCTGCTGAGCGTCAACCGAATACTATCGTTCCGCGAAAAGAAAATGCTCGACCGGGCCCGGCAACTCATCGTCAGCGAGTTGGCAACGGTTTCCGACGTCTCCGAAGACCAGGCCCAACAACTCATCGACGGAGCTCTGATTCAGGCCTAGGTGCTTCGGACTCCACTTTTCCCCGCAGCAAATTCCTCCTTCAGAACAGACATCATCAGCGTATCGGCGTAACCTCGGCCGACGTAGCGGTCGTTGCGCAACAGGCCTTCGGATTGAAACCCGCACTTGCGGTAGACGCGAATGGCCGCGTCGTGATTGGAAGCAACTCTCAGATAGATTCTCTGGAGACTCATCTCCTCAAAGCCACGCCTCAGCATTTCCTGTACGGCCCAGGTGCCGTAGCCTCGATTCCAGTAATCCCTCTCCCCGATCATCACCGACAGTTCGGCCTTGCGGTCCACCCAGCGGATGGCGTGCAGACCGACGGAGCCGATCAGGCGACCCTCGAGCGTCTCGATGGCAAAGACTCTCTCGCTGTGACTCCGGGACAACTCCTCCAACCAGCGGTATCCGTCGCTTCCGGAGGCCGGGTAGGCAACCGCCTGCGACAGGTAGAGCGTAACGGCGGCATCCTTTACCCAGCGGATCAGAGAGTCGATATCCCCCGGTCCCAGCGCCCTCAGTCTTGCTTCCAAGGGTTCCGCTTGCCGGGACGGAACACGATCTCGGCTACATACCCTTGAACTGGCAGTTTCCATCTGCATTGGGGCTCCCCGCCGCATATCCGCTGCACTCTCCCAGGCGGGAATCCAAACAGACTGCAGAATCCGGATTCCCTTCGGGATGGGACTCAGGTCTCCAATTCCACGTTCCAGTAGAGGTAATCGCGCCAGGTGTCGGGAGCATTCCTGAAAACAAGCGTTAGGTTGAGGTTTGGCACCCACTCAGGCTCCGACGGCTTCCGAATCAAGCGCATGCCGGCCTCTTCCGGAGTTCTTCCTCCCTTTCTGCGATTGCAGGCGATGCAGGCCGTCACGATGTTGTTCCAACTCTTCCCCCCACCGCGCGACACCGGTATCACATGGTCGAAGGTCAGTTCATCCCCCCGACGGGCGCCGCCACAATACTGGCAGCGGTGTCTGTCCCGAGCATAAATATTCGCCCTGGAAAACTTGATCATGCGGCTCTTCTTGACCTTGACATAGCGCAGGAGCCGAAGTACCGACGGCAACTTGACGGAGAAGGTCACGCTGCGAATTTCACGGGAGTACTCCTCGATCACCTCCACCTTGCCGGCAAACAGCAAGGTGATGGCTCTCTGCCAGCTAATGACCCGCAGCGGTTCAAAGGACGAGTTCAGTAGAAGGGTGCTTTCCATGTTTCGGCTACTCCGGCCCGCCATGGCCCTGGCCTGGCGCCGGCCCACACCCGCTTAAAGGTAAAAAAAAACCGACTCGACTTGAAAAATTACAAGCGGCCGGTCAGGACATCTCTCGCTAGCGAATCAGAGTCCAGCGCCGGGTATCCACACATCCTTGTGGTTGGTCAGGTACACTGTAAGAAAACGTCGATCGATCAAGAATCTCATGAGTAGTTGCCCTGATCAGGACCCTGTCAACGTGTTTGAATTATCTATAGCAGATGGGTTTTGTCAAGCGGGCCGAATTGATTGACAGTGCCAACGGGGTTCCATTATGTTAGCCGGAATCGGGCGCGTAGCTCAGTTGGTACGAGCGCTACCTTGACACGGTAGAGGTCATCGGTTCGATCCCGGTCGCGCCCACCACCTCCCTGCCACCATGAAACAGAAACTGGCCATTCTGGGCGGTGATCCCGCCATGCCGGAGGGGATCGAACGAGCCCGTTGGCCGCGCTACAGTCAAGCGGAACTCGATGAGCTGTGCCGGGTCCTGCGAGAAGAGCAGCTCGGCGGTTGCGACGCGCCCCAGATTGCCGCACTGGAGCAGGAGTGGTCGCGGCGCATGGACATTCCCTATTGTTGTGCCGTCGGCGCCGGCTCCGACGCCCTGCACATGGCGCTGTGGGCCGCCGGCGTCGGTCCCGGCGATGAAGTTCTGGTCCCGGCCTATACCTTTCTCTCGGGGGCGCTCACCGTCCTCCATCAAGGGGCGGTGCCCGTGTTCGTGGATGTCCATCCCGACTCCTGCAACATGGATCCGTCACAGATCGAGCGGCACATCACCTCCAGAACCAAGGCCATCCTGCCTGTCCACCTTTCGGGGCTGCCGGCCGACATGGACGAGATCAACGCCGTCGCAAGACAACACCATCTGGCCGTAATAGAGGACGCCGCCCACGCTCCGGGGGCCACTTACAAGGGTCGGTCGGTCGGAAACCTCGGAGACGCAGCCGCCTTCAGCATCAACGCCATGAAGAATCTGCCGGCGGGCGAAGCCGGAATTTTCGCCACTCGACACCGGCACTTTTTCGAGCGGGTGGACGGCCTCTGGCTGCGGGTCCGTTTTCACAAGCCGCGGGAGGAGCAAAAGTACCCGTTGGCGACCCTGGGCCACAACTATCGCTGTAGCGTAGTCTCGGCCACCCTGGCTCGAGGCCAGTTGGCCCGAATCGACGAATTGAGCGGAGAGAGGCAATCGCTGTGCGAGCACCTGACCCGACAGATTCAGGACTTGCCGGGGGTGATCCCGCCGCGGGTTCCTCCGGACAGGAGTCACGCTTACCACCTCTATCGGGTGCGCTTCGACCCCCGCGCTGCCGGTCTGGATCTGAAGCCCTCCGAATTCCGGGCCAAGGTCGTGGCAGCCCTGGGAGCCGAGGGGGTGCTCTGCCGCTCCTGGATGAACTGGACCATTCCTTCACTGCCCCTCTTCACCCGGCCGGAGGAGTTTGAGGCCAAGCATCCCTGGCGGCGACCCTGGCCCCCCGATCGTGTCTACGACCCCCTGGACTACCCGGAAGCCACCCGGGTCGTCGAGGAAACTTCTCTGGTCATGGAAGCGCCCACCGCGGCCAACCGTCAAGTCATCGATTTCATGGGAGAAGGGTTCCGCAAGGTCTTCTCCCGGATCGACGAGGTGGCCAAACTGCAACTGCCCGGTGAACTGCTGGACGGAGGGGCGGCCAACCTCGAGGAAATCCGGCGTTGGTTGGGCACCCCCCTGCCGGTGCAGCCAACCTGAGGAACCCGACATCGGTGGTGAATTCCCTGCGAGTCGGAATCATCGGAACCGGTCGTGCCGGACGTTGCCAGGCCAGGGCTTTTTCGCGCCTCCCGGACGTCGGCGTCACTGCCCTCTGGAACCGCACCCGGGCCAAGGCCGAGAGACTGGCCGCGGACTTGAAAACCCCCGGATTGACAGTATTCGACGACTGGCGCCGAATGATCGACCGGAGCCGGGTCGACATCATCAGCATCGCCACCGATCCGGTTCTCCGCCTGGAGCCCTTTGCCTACGCTCTTGCCAACGGATGCCACGTTCTGGTGGAAAAGCCGCTAGCCTGGGACTTGCCGGAAGCCGAGGCCATGGCAAGGGCTGCCGGCGAGGCGGAAACGGTCACGGCCATCAGCTTCAACTGGCGTTATTCTCCGGCCTGTCTCACTTTGTGGCGGGCGCTCCGGGAAGGCCAGATCGGCAAACTGCTCGACATTCAGACCGAGTGGCGACTCTGCTTCAGCCCCGGATTGGATCCCTGGATCGCCAACAGCGGGGTGCTCCGCGAGTTGGGCAGCCATGAATTCGACCGAGCCCGGCACCTCACCGGCTGGCAATTCCTGCGTCTGTCATGCTCTCTGCGGTCGGCGCCCGGATCCAGGGACAGGACCCGATCCGGACGGAAGAACCCGGAGACATTTGCTTCGGTGATGGCCGAGACGTCCGATGGGGCTGTTGGGAACGTTCGCTTGCTGATCAGCCCAGGCCAGCCGGAACGGAGAATCGTCCTCGGCGGAGTGGAGGGGACATTGACTCTGCGCGGCCAATGGGTGACCGTGCCGCAGGACCAGGACAGCCAACGCCGGATGACGCTGTGCAACGAGCTGCAGGTGATCCGGCAACGGTCCCGGGACAAGGATGCGGCCGTGCTGGAAGTGGCCGACGCGAATTGCCAACCGGCAGGGGTGCTTTCGGGACAGCACACCTGGAACCGGCTGATTGCCGATTTTGTGTCAGCCGTTCGCAATGGAGACCGGGCGCATTGCAGCCTGCCCCACCTCCCGCATATCTCCGACGGGCTGGCTGCGCAGCGGTTGATTCGGGCCTGCGAGCTTTCCAGCGCCGAAGGGCGGTGGATCGCCCTGCCCCCGTCCGACTGAGCGCTCCTATAGCGAGCCCATGCGGGCCCTTGATAACAATCCCCTGCATTTCGGGCTAGTCCGACCCCGCCCTGACGCCCGGACCATGCGAGAGCGAATCAACGAACCTTCCTGTGCTATCGGCAGCAAAGACCGTGTCCCGTTGAACCGGTTTCCTACAATATTGAACATGGATACACAGGATAGACAGGATAAACTGCACGAGACGCTACGCCACAGGAAGCGTACCTCTCGATGATCGGGTGGATGTTGGAAGTGATCCATGAGCCTGGGAGCGGGTTTGGGGGAATCTGTGTTGCAACATGGGCGATGGTTGAACTCGAGACGGTGAAACTTCCCGCCGAATAATCCTGTGCATCCTGTGCATCCATGTTAATAAACCATTGACTCTTGCTTGACTTCGAACCGTTTTTCCGGCGCCGGGTGTTGTTTCTGGTGCATCGGGGCGGAGCAACAGAGGAGCCCTACTGATGTGGTTTCGCTTGGCGCTGGCGCTAACGTCGTTGTCTCTCCCGGCGTGGGGAGGCTCCTCGGACAAGACAGGTCTGGAATTCTTCGAAAAGAGAATTCGTCCGGTTCTGGCCACCCACTGCACCTCCTGCCATGGTCCCGAGAGGCAGGAATCGAGCCTCCGGCTGGACACCCGGTCCTTCCTGCTCAGGGGCGGCAGGTCGGGGCCGGTGGTGATGCCCGGCCAACCCCTCCAAAGTCGACTCTACCAGGCCGTCACCTACCGCGACCCGCATTTGAAGATGCCGCCGACGGGGCCTCTTCCACCATCGGTCGTCGAGGACATACGCGCCTGGATTGAAGCCGGAGCCCCCTGGCCCGCAGCGGAGCCTGCCCCAATTTCCGGAGCTTCCGCCGAAGCTTTCGATCTTGCAGAACGCAAGCAGCGGCACCCTTGGATATGGGAGACCCCGGTCAGCGAACCGCCACCCTCCACCCGGGATAGCCGCTGGCCCCGGGATCCCGTCGACCGGTTTCTGCTGTCCAAGCTCGAGCCCAAGGGCCTGGCTCCCGCTCCAGCCGCGGACCGCCGGACCTGGCTGCGCCGGGTCTCCTTCGCCTTGACGGGCCTGCCTCCCTCTCCGGAAGAAATTCAACGGTTCGTCGACGACCGACGACCCGGCGCCCACGCCCATGTGGTGGATCGCCTTCTGGCGTCGCCTCGATTCGGCGAACGCTGGTCCCGGCACTGGATGGACCTGGTGCACTACGCCGAATCGCGGGGTCACGAAACCGATTTCCTCATCGCCAACGCCTTCCAGTATCGCGATTACCTGGTCCGGGCGTTCAACGCCGATATTCCCTACTCGCAACTGGTAGCTGAGCACGTTGCGGGCGACCTGCTGCCGGCCCCCCGAGTAGACCCGACTACCGGGGCCAATGAATCGGTGATTGCCACCGGTTGGCCCTTTTTCGGTGAAGAGGAGGATTCACCGGTAGACCTGCGCCAGGATGAAATCGAACGACTGGACAACCGAATCGACGTGTTGAGCAAGACCTTCCTTGGATTGACGGTATCCTGCGCCCGCTGCCACGACCACAAGTTCGACGCCATATCGCAGCGGGATTACTATGCCTTGTTCGGTTTCCTGCTGAGCTCCAGCTATCGCCAGGTGCGCTTTCAGTCCATGGAGCACAACCGGCAGGTGGCTCTCGAACTGGAGGCCCTGGCGGCGCAGTATCGGCCCCGAATTCTAAAGGCGGTGGGGCTGGCCCGGAAGCCCCACCTGGAACAAGCGGCTGCCTACCTGATGGCGGTTCGGGAACTCGTCGAAGCCGAAAGGGAAACCGGGTGCCGCTTCGACGACGGCGGATCGCTGCTGGAGTCGGTTGCCTGGCCCCGGCGCCTCGAGGTGAAGCTGCTGCAACACTGGACCAACGCCGTCAAGAACGCCCTCAAGGACCCGTCCGACCCGCTGCACCCCATTGCCCGCGTGGTCCACGATTGGGACGGTCGCGACCCGCAAGGCGTTTCCACAGTCCTGAAGGAGGTATTGGATCCCTGGCGCAAGCAACTCAGCCTGAAGAAGATCTTGGAGGCCTCAGGGGCTCGGATCATTCAAGACTACTCAAGCCTGGGCCCGGATGACTGGCGGGTGGACGGACCCGGATTCGGCAGTCGTCCTCGAAGGGCCGGGGAGGTGCGATTGGGGAGGCGCATCACTGCTCCCATTGCCCGTGTATTCCAGAAAGGGGGCGCCCACAAGGACCCGGTCTGGGACGTATTGGAGCTGGTGCCGGGGACCGAACGCAATCCCGAACGCCTCAGGAACTGGGTGCGTGCCGGCCGCTCCCTGCGTACGCCTACCTTCACCCTGAAGACAGGCAAGCTCTACTATCTGGCCCGGGGGACGGTTCGGGTCTATGCCACCGTCGATTCCTACACCCTGCAGGAAGGCCCGCTTTACGACGAGTTGACCCGACGCTGGAAAGACATTCCTCGACTTGGCTGGATCGAGCACGATCTGACCGCCCACCGCGGCCACCGGGTTCACCTGGAATTCAGCCCCGAGGGATCCGACGACCTGGCGATCGCCATGGTCATGGAGGCGGCACGAAAGCCAACTCCTTATGAGCCTCCCCAGGGCCTCCTGATCGACAGGCTGGCGGCCTGCCGGTCCATGGCCGACCTGGCCCGGGTCTATCAAGAGCTGCTGCTGGAGGCTTCCGATCTCATGGCTGCCGACGCCATCGGCGGATCTCTCCAGTCGGCCTCATTCGCCCGGCTTGCCGACTGGTTGGTCCAGCACCCGCAAATCAGCCTGGGCCCGCCGTCGGAACGAAAATCGCGGTTTCAGGCTCTGGAGCCGTTCTTCTCCAGTCAACGGAAACTGCTGGGCAGGATTCAAGCCGTCTCCACCACAGCCCCCGCTCTGCTCGACGGCAACGGAATCGATCAACCCCTGCTGCAGCGGGGAGAGCCCCTGCAGCCGGGTCCCCCCGTCCCGAGAAGATTCCTGGAAGCCGTCGCCGGACCGGAAAGGCCGGCTTCCAGCGGGGGCAGCGGCCGCCTGCAACTGGCTGAGGTTCTGACGGCTTCCTCCAATCCGTTGCTCGACCGGGTGTGGGTAAACCGGGTCTGGCACCACCTCTTTGGACGGGGTATCGTGACCTCGGTGGACAACTTCGGCTGGCTGGGGGAACGGCCGAGCCACCCTGAACTCCTGGACCACCTCTCCCACTGGTTCAGGGTCCAGGCCAGGGGTTCCCTCAAACACTTGATACGCAGAATCGTGCTTTCGCAATCCTATCGAATGTCCAGCCGGGCATCCGACGCAGCAGCCGCCCGGATCGACCCCGAAAACCGGCTGCTGCATCGCATGAATCTGCGGCGGCTGGAGGCGGAAAGCATCCGGGATGCGGTTCTGGCAATTTCGGGACGTCTCGATCTGCAGATGTCCGGTCCGCCGGTGCCGGTTCACAAGGGCGACGTGGTCCTGTTCCGAGGCGCTCCCAAGAAGCTGGGGCCACTGGACGGAAACGGACGCCGCAGCATCTACATGGCTGCCCGGCGAAACTTTCTGTCCTCCCTGCTCCTGACCTTCGACACGCCCAAGCCCTTCGCCACGGTGGGACGGCGGGACGTTTCCAACGTTCCCGCCCAGTCCCTGGCCCTGATGAATCATCCCTTCTTCCACGAGCAGGCCCGGAGGTGGGCTCGGCGACTGGAGAAAGACGGCGCCGATCAGTCCCCTGCCCGGCGTGTCCGGCAGATGTACCTGGAAGCCTTCGCCCGGCCGCCCACCCCGGCTGAATTGAACGCCTGTCTGAAATCGCTCGACCGGATGTCTCGCCTGCAGACCCGTTCGGACAACGGCCTGGCTGCCTGGGGCGCGCTGAGCCACGCTCTTTTCAATGTAAAGGAATTGATCTATATTCGATGAGTTGCCGGATCCAGATTCAGCCACAACCTGTCCGGACGAGCCTCTCCATGGACGCCCTGCCTACGCCGCTGACCCGGCGGCAGATGCTTCGCTGCTGTTCCACCGGTTTCGGCGCCCTGGCGCTGTCGGCGCTGCTGGCCGATCCTGCCTTTGGAACCAGGCCGAAGAGCGCAACCAGGTCGGGCGGTCCCTCGGCCCCAAAGCTGCCCCACTGGCGCCCGCGCGCTCGGAACGTCATCTTCCTCTACATGGAGGGAGGGGTTTCCCAGGTCGACAGCTTCGACTACAAGCCGCTTCTGAACCGCTTCCACGGCCGCCCGCCCGGAGAAGTCATCGGGAGACTGGAAGCCACCCAGTTCCAGGAGGTAGGGGCCATCCTCCAATCGCCCTGGAACTTTCGACGCTACGGCCAAAGCGGTCTGTGGGTCAGCGATCTCTTTCCACACATTTCCGGCCACGTCGATGACCTCTGTGTCATTCGCTCCCTCACCTCCAAGTTTCCGGAACACACCAGCGCCAATTATTTTCTGCACACCGGCGTCGGGATTCAGGGCCGGCCCAGCCTGGGAGCCTGGAGTGTCTATGGACTGGGCAGCGAAAATCGGAATCTTCCCGGGTATATCGTGCTGAACGGCGGCGTGATTCCCTCGGGCGGGATCGACTGCTTCACCAACGGCTTCCTGCCGGCCACTTATCAGGGCTCGCTGTTTCAGGCCAAGGACCCTCCGGTGGCCAACATCCGATCCGATCGGACCCCGCCCCGGCTGCAAGCGGCCAAACGGGAACTGATCCAGGATCTGGACCGACTCTCCCTTCAGCAGATGGGAAAAGCCGACGCCGTGGAGTCGGCCATCGCCAACTATGAACTGGCTGCCCGCATGCAGATGGAGGTTCCCGATCTGATGGACATTAGCGGCGAATCTCCGTCGGTGCGGCGGCAGTACGGCCTTGAAGCCGCCTACGAACAGACGCGCCAGTTCGGCCGGCAGTGCCTGGTTGCCCGTCGCCTGGTGGAACGAGGCGTCCGATTCGTGGAATTGACCTGCCCCACCATCCCGGGGCTCTCCCGCTGGGACGCCCACTTCGAACTGACGAAAAATCACAACCTGAACGCCCTGGCCACCGATCAGCCGATCGCGGCGCTTCTGGCCGACTTGAAGCGCTGCGGCCTGCTGGAGGAAACTCTGGTTCTGTGGGCAGGCGAGTTCGGCCGCACGCCCTTCGCCCAAAAGGAAGATGGGCGCGACCACAACGAGTTCGGATTTACGGTGTGGATGGCGGGTGGCGGGATCCGGGGTGGGATGACCTACGGCAGGACCGACGATTGGGGCTACAAGGCGGTGGAGAACCGATTGGAGATGCACGACCTGCACGCAACCATCCTGCACCTCCTGGGGCTGGACCACACCCGGCTGACCTATCGCTTCGGTGGACGGGATATGCGCTTGACCGATGTCTATGGGAGAGTTGTCAGGGACATACTGACCTGAAACACCCCTGCTTTTGGGAGAGTGAAGAGTGAAGTGTGAAGTGTGAAGTTTGAAGTGTGAAGTTTGAAGTGGGGAGAGGGGTCACCCGAGGGTTTCGGCAACAGGCAAGCGCCTGTGAGCCGGTTGCAATACTAGTGGACTGCACCGAGATCGACATTGGGCGCAACGCATGGATCCAAACAACTCTTCACTCTCCATTTCGTGTCCCTTCGTCGTCCTTCGTGCCTGACGTGGATTACTCTTTTCCGTCGCGCTAATCCTCCTCAGCCAGAATCTGAGACAACAGTTCCGGATCGACGTTGCCGCCACTGATCACCGTGACGCTCCGCTTGGCGGGCGGCAGTTCGTGTTGATGGTAGAGGAAGGCGGCGAAGGTCACGGCGCCGCTGGGCTCTACCACCAGCCGTGCATCCAGGATCAACTTGCGCACCGCCTTGCGAATCTCGTCCTCGCTGACGGTGATGATATCGTCCACGAAGGTCCGAATATGCTCAAAGGTGATGTCGCCGATGCGCGTGGCTCTCATGCCGTCGGCGATCGTTCTGCCGGTCTGTTCGATGGGAAGTTCCACAATCCTTCCGCTTCGCAGGCTGGCTTGAGCGTCGTTGGCCCACTCCGGCTCCACACCCACCACGTGAATTTCGGGGCGGATAAGCTTCAAGGCTGCGGCCACTCCGCTGATGAGTCCCCCGCCCCCTATTGGAACCAGGACCAGTTCCACATCGGGAAGGTCCTGGAGGATCTCCAGACCCACCGTGGCCTGGCCGGCAATGATGGTTTCGTCATCGAAGGGCGGCACCATGGCCAACCCGCGTTCGGCCGCCAGCGTTTCAGCCGCCACCCGCCATTCCTCTTCCCCGCCCCCCTCCACGGTGACAATCTCCGCGCCCAGGTCCAGGGTCTTGGCCCGTTTTATGGCGGGAGCCCGGGCAGGCATGACGATGACTGCCCGAATACCCATGGCCCGGGCGGCGTAGGCGACTCCCTGGGCATGGTTGCCGCTGGAGAAGGCGATGACCCCCTGCCGCCTCTGGTCCGGAGAGAGAGAAGCGATCTTGTTGTAGGCGCCGCGAAGCTTGAAGGCTCCCACGGGTTGGAAGCTCTCCGGTTTGGGAAACGTCTGCCGGTCGGTGGAGAAGTCCGTGTAGTGCACCAGCGGAGTGTTGACCGCCACTCCGGCAATCCTGGCCTGGGCTGACTTGATGTCTTCCAGAGTAATCATGGAACCGCCTTCACTTGAGCACCCTCGGCTGGCACTGTTTGGCCGTCTCCGTGAAGCCGGAAGGAAATGTACCCAATCTTGGACTTGGGAATCGGCAAGGGCGTTTCAGGAGTGTCAGTCGGCTGCAAAACAATAGAAATAGCCGTTGCCTCCGGTACCCTGCAGATTGTCCTGGCCGCATCCCCGAGAACCGTGGGAGGCATTCCAGGAAGTCGGGTTGGGGCCGCCGCCAATCCGGTCGTGGTGGCCGACCTGTGCGCTGCCCTCGCCGTTTCCGGTCCAGTTCCCGCAGGTGTGGTCCTCACCGTTGCTGAAAGCCCTGCCGTCCTCCTGAGTGCCGGTCAGGATGTCATGCTCGTTGGGAGTATCTCCGCGGCCGTTGACCACCCCACCCTGTTCGGTGAGGGAATTCTCCTTGCTCAGCTTGTTGTTTTCCGAGTGCAAATCAGCGACATCCAGGGCGACCTGGACACCCTTGGCATTGTGCCAGGGACCGGCGCCGATTCGGTCGCGAGCATTGACTGCCGCCTGGTCTCCGGAAGGGCCGGCGCTCAAGTAGGCCCGCCAGGTCCGGTCGCCGGCGCCCGCGGCTTCGGCCAGCTTCCGGCAGTGGGCATCGGCGCCCGCCAGGCCGCCCAGGTTGGCTCCGTCACCAAGACCACGGCTGGTAATGAAGAATTCCAATTTCGCTTGCTCTTCCCTTGCCGGCTCGGTGGCCTCGGGAGTCTCCGGCTGCGAGGCGCAGGCAACTGACATCACCAACGCCAAAATCAGTAGCACATTCCCCATGGTCTTGCCTTTCGTCCGCCCGCAAATCAGCGGAATTCGTCGTCGTTTCGGTTTATTGCCAGGGCGGCATTCTATACGACCTGACTGCCGTGGCGAAAGGTTCCCGCGGGAAAAAACGGACCCTCAAACCACTGGCAGCCACTCATCCGCAGACACGGAGGAGATCCGCATCCCAGCCGGAACCCGGTCGCAAACCGATCCGGAGGGAGTCGTGCATCGCAAGCGCCCAGGTCTCATCGACACCGGTACTATCGGAAAATCGTACTTCGAGGCCACGGGTGGAGCCTTCAAACCACGAGGGTTTGATGTTACACTGCGCGAGCTGTGGTTCCGCTCCTGCAATCTCTTCAAATGCTTTATTGACAGAATTTTAGCAGACCTGCAGAACCGACGCGTCGACCTGTCGCGAATAATCGCGGCCGATCGTGACCCGGTTGAGCTGCGTTACTTGGGGCCGCTTCCGAGAAGTCGTGGCTGATCGGTTTCGGATGGGATGAACCGGGAGGATATTGCCGACGATGAAATTATCTCGACTTCAATTGATGACTGGGTTGGCCATTTGGGGTCTGGCTTTAGTGTTGGCCGTACCTTGCGTACTCGGGCAGGAGTCCGACCTGGGTGGGTCTGAGGCCTCAACACCCGGCTCGGACACTCCAAGTGCAATGGAAGTCGCCTACGACTATAGGGCTCTGTACGAAAGACTCTCCGGGAGTATCGTCAAAGTCGAAGTGGACAGCGGCTCAGGTTCCGGGTTCGTGGTCGATTCCCGGGGTCTTATCGCCACAAACTACCACGTGGTTCAGAACACCCGCTTCCTGGCGGTTCAGTTTCCGGATTCCGTGCTCGCCCGTGCCGAAATCGTGAAGCTGAGCGCCCGTTACGATCTGGCCATTCTCAAGGTCCACCCAAAGTTTGTTGAAGGAGTACCGCCACTGAAACTCGTTTCACCCGAGAAAGAGAACGACGTCAAGGCGGGCCTGCCGGTGGTCGCATTCGGGTCTCCCTTGAGCCAGACGTTCCTGGCGACTCAAGGCATCGTGTCCAAGGTCGAAGACGTCGCCCTGCTCGGGGACTTTCTGCTGGAACCCGGGAACTCGGGAGGTCCTCTTGTCAATCTGGATGGAGAAGTCATCGGGGTCAACACCTTCGGGCTTCAGGGAATTGCGGGAGCCGTCCGGGTGAGCTACTTGAGAAAGCTGCTGGACGGCCTTGACGCGGACCAGCTTTTGGACGTTGAGGTGAGCGACCAACCCCTTAGGACCTTGAGCTTGAAGCGGTATCCTGTCGAGCTCCTTAAGGCCAAGGTAACCAGCGGTCGCTTCGACATCAAGGACTATCAGTACACTACGGGTGCGCTCAATTCGGGGAAGTTCCAGGTGACCGTGCTGACGCCGGTGTCCCTGGCCAGATTCGCCGTCCGCGACGAAATGCAGCAGGCCGAAAATCGCTACAAGCGACGGGGGCGAAAGATTCATGATCCGTCCTATCGTGCGATGGACGAACTGTTCTACGAGTGGCATCGAAATGTCGCGGCTTCCCTGGATCTTGGCGTGACGTTCCGGATCCAGCCCCAAGTTGGGCTGACTACCGGAAGCCTGATCGGTTCGGCCATTTGGGCGGGGCTCGGCGTCTACAATACCCAGCAGAATTTCGAGTTCAAGGGAGAGTTCTACGACTTCAAGGTCTTTCGCGACGGTCAACTGATCGAGCCGGTTCGTCCCGGTCGGCAGATCATGGAAAATACCCTGGACGGCCCCCTGGCCAAGTTCGTCGACGAAGCTTATGCAGGTGTTTACATATACGCTCCCGAGGAATTCATGACGGGCGATGAATTCCGCTTCGTGATTTACAATGCACGGACATCCAGCCAAGCCCATCACTCGAAAACCCTCAAGGCCACCTCCAAATTGATCCACCAGCTCCGATCCGACTTCCGGGAAGTCCTGGGAGCGGGAGCCCGCTACTGGGAAGACGACGCGTCCGATTCCGAACCGCCCGGAACGGGGGTATTCCTGGTGACGGGCGCTTGGGACGAAGGTTGGACCAACGTGGGATCGGAGGTGTTCCGGACAATGACGAATGAAGAAGCCGGAATTGTGGCGCAGAAAGGCAGGGACGGCGTCGACCTCATAGAGGTACATCCTGGAACTCCGGCCTATGAGTCGGGACTGCGAACCGGAGATACCGTCTTGTCCATTGACGGAAGAGTCAGCTACCCCAGGGACAACGTCACCAGGACGCTCACCGTCAAGTACATGGCCCACATTCTCAAAAGGATAAGAAGGGGCAAGATCCAGGAATCCGAATGGAAGGTGCAACATCGAGGTGGGGAACGCACGCTGCGAGTCGCCGCGGCTGAAGGCTCACAATGACACTCCGCGGTGTACGGAGGGAGTTCTGGCCATCGCTTCCCGGTGAAAGGAACCTCTGAACAGAAAAACCCTTGAACATTTGTCGATCTTGCATCGTCTCGATCGCACTGCTTGGCTTCTCGTCCCCCCTTATCGCTTAAACGCGGCACAGTAGCCGCTTCTACGTCGACGTTAACGGACACGCCCTTTTTCCCGCATGCCTCGACCTCCTCGGGGACAACAACGTGCTGTCGCCCCGATTCGACGCCGGAGCCGGCTTGACCGCCGCCTTCGGCACCCTTGTCGGCCGGGGTTTTTCGACCGAACTCGAATGGAGACACCAGCGGGGCAGCGTCGGCGATCCGGGTGCCGGAGGACTCTAGACGACTGATTGCGGGGAAACCACTATTCGGCCGAGACGGGACCGATGCCTGGACTGCCTTTAGAGGCAGATCCTGTGACCATGATACCGGGCGATTTTCGTTGGCCTGTCGTTGTAAGTCCAACCACCGGGGTCTACCGGCACACGACCGGCCTATGGTGACCGGTCCAGCGGACCGGTGACAATGCCAGACCACAACCGACGTCCAGCCGACAGGCTTTTGTTTACTGAATCGTCACGAGATTGACACAAAAAATTCACTTAGGAAAATGCTTGCAAAGAGGTAAGATAACCACATAGTAGAGGCAAAAATACTGGTAGCGTGCAATTACGCCATGCAATTACGCCAATGGTTGTTCGCGATTTAGTGTTTTGTGCCACGAAACCAATTGCTCCCAACAGGAGGGGTTCATGCTCTATAGATTGGCTGTCCTGACGGTAATATTGCTCCTGATCGCGATGGCCAGCACGGCCCACGCTCAGGGAACCGCTACCCTGAGCGGCGAGGTGAAAGACGCTTACGGCTCGGTCATTCCGGCCGCTGATATCATCGCGACCAACAACGCCACCGGAGCCGAGGTAACCGATACGACGGATGCCGTGGGCAACTACCATTTGACCCTCGAGCCCGGGACCTATACGGTGACGGTGGAGGCGTCCGGCTTCGAGGCAGCCACCGCCAGCGACGTCGAGGTGATGGCCGGCCAAACGGTCGTGCGCGACTTCTCGCTGGAACTGGGGGCGGTCACCACCTCGATAGTCGTGGTGGGCAGCCGTGCCGAGCCGCGGTCGGTGACCGAGTCCACCGTGCCGGTGGACGTCATCAGGACCGAGGACTTCACCAGCCAGGGGAGCCGGGACCTGGCAACCCAGTTGCGGACGGTAGTTCCCTCCTTCAACATCAATACCCAGCCGATCAGCGATGCGGCCACCGTGGTCCGGCCGGCCAACCTGCGGAACCTGGCGCCCGACCACACGCTGATCCTGGTCAACGGAAAGCGCCGCCATCGCGCGGCGGTCATCACCTGGCTCGGAAACGGTATTGCCGACGGCTCGCAGGGACCCGACATTTCCACCATTCCATCCATAGCCGTTCGGCAGTTGGAGGTGCTGCGCGACGGGGCGGCAGCCCAATACGGTTCGGACGCCATCGCCGGAGTCATGAACTTCCAGTTGAAGAACGCGCCCTCGGGCGGCAGCCTGGAATTCCAGACCGGGGCGCACCTCGATGCAAATCCGGGAGACCCGGCAACCTGCGGGTCGGGGATCATCGGCGACATCAAGCACTCGTGCAACGGAATCGGCGGACACGGCCAGAACCTGTCGGTAGCCGGCAACGTCGGGTTGCCGATGGGGGAGGACGGTTTTCTCAACCTCAGCATGGAATACGGCACCGCCGACCCGACCAACCGAGCCATTCAACGCAATGACGCCCAGGGCATTATCGACGCAGGCAACACCAATTTGCGCAACACGGCCCAGGTGTGGGGATCCCCCAGGATCAACCACGACCTCAAGCTGTTCGCCAACTTCGGCAAATTGTTCGAAAACAACTGGCAATTCTACGGTCACTCCAATTACGCCTCCCGCAAGGTGACCGGCGGTTTCTACTTCCGGAATCCCCACACCCGCGGCGGGGTCTTCCGCGGTCCCAAGGTCAATGGCCTCCCAACGCTGCTCGTCGGTGACCGTGTCTGGGCCGAGACCGCTCCGGAAAGCCGCACGCCTCCTCCCGGACGCGAGCCGGGCGCCGGCGGCTGTCCCATCGTCCCCATCATCGACAACGTGCCCGATCCCGATGCGCTGGCTGCCGTCGAAGCCGACCCCGACTGCTTCACCCTCTACAGCCGCTTTCCCGGAGGGTTCACGCCCCAATTCGGGGGTGACCTGATCGACTACTCGCTGGTCACCGGCCTGCGCGGGTTCGCCGACAACGGTTTCACCTGGGACGCCAGTGCCGGCATCGGCACCAGCGAGATCGACCAGTTCATTTTCGATACGGTCAACGCCTCCCTCGGCTACGACACGCCCACCTCCTTCAGGCCAGGCATCTACCGGGTGAGTGGAGCCGAAGCAACGTGGCCGTCTATGGCGACGCCGAGTTCTCCGACCCGGCGGACAAGTGGACCCTCGGCACGGCCCTCCGGGTCGAGGACTTCGAGGACTTCGGCACCACCGTCAACGGCAAGCTCTCCGGGCGGGTGGAACTGAGCGACAGCGTCGCCCTGCGATCGGCGATCAGCAGCGGTTTCCGAGCTCCGACCCCCGGACAGCAGAACGCCTTCAACGTGACCACGGCCTTTATCGGCGGGCAGTTGACCAACCAGGGCGTGGTGCCCTCCACCTCGGCCGTGGCCGTGGCAAGGGGCGGCGAGCAGCTCCAACCGGAGAAATCCATCAACTTCAGCGCGGGCATGGTGGTTGAGCAGGGAAACTTCACCTTCACCGCGGACTATTTCCGGATCGACATCGACGATCGCGTTGCCCTGGCCCAGGAGATCAGCTTGACGGAGGATGAAATCGAGACGCTGCTGGCGGAAGGGATTCCGGAAGCACGCAACTTTCCCGTGTTCCGGTTCTTCCTGAACGACTTTTCCACCACCACGCAGGGCATCGACCTGATCTCGACTTTCGTGGCGGGGAAAACGACCTTCAGCGCGGTCTACAACTATACCGATACGGCGATCAAAAACGTTGAATCCTCCGTGATCGATCGCTTCCGCATCACCACCCTGGAACGGGGGTTGCCCAACACGCGCTGGAACTTCAGCGTCGGCCACGACGCCGAACGGTGGAGCCTGACGGGCCGCCTGCACTACTACGGCGCCTTCTGGGACAGCGAGGACGGGCGGAACGCCAATGATGTGGCTCCGATGCAAGTGGCAGAGTCCTGGCTCTACCCCTCCTATTCCGGCAAGGCCCTGCTGGATCTCGAGCTGGGCATCCCGCTGGGAGAAAGGGTCAAGCTGGCCCTGGGGGGCGAGAACGTGCTGAACACCTACCCCGAGGTAAACCAGTACGGCGCCATGACGGTGGGCAACCAGTACGGCCAGTTCTCACCCTTCGGGTTCAACGGCGCCTACTATTACGTACGGCTGAACTACAGTTGGGGGGGAAGTTTCTAGCGCGGGCCACGGGACCAGGGCAAACAAACAGCTTCGGTTCTCTGACCCCCATGCCGCAGTTTCGATTCTCGTCTTGCATCGATGAACGGGATGAACTGACCAACGATCCTGTTCATTCCGTCTATCGATGTTTCCATCGGATTTGCCCTCGCCGGACGTAGCGTTTCTCTGCAGTCGATCGATTCCTGCCAATCTTGACCTGGTCGTTTTGCGTGCCCCTTCGTGGAGTTCTCTTTCCGCCGCAGGGTCGGCCTGAGGCAGAGTCTTGCCAACTCATCTTCGCCCCGTCATTTTTTCCGCAGTCCGTTCGACCGCGCGCCAAAATAGCCGGCGGTTTCAGCGGTGATCAGTCCACTCAGTCCTATCAGGCCAATCAGGTTGGGGATGGCCATGGCCCCGTTCATGACGTCGGAAACCGCCCAGACCGTATCCAGGGTAAAGGTTGCGCCAAAATAGGCGGCCACGACCCAGGCAATCCTGAAAGCGTACCGGAGCCAATAACCCTTGCCCCATCGGGTGTGGCCGGCAAGATACTCAAGGGCCTTTTCTCCGTAGTAGTTCCAGCCCAGAATGGTGGAGAAGGCGAACAGCACCAGCCCCAGGGAAACCACCAGACCGCCAAAGTCCCCGGGAAGGCCAAGGCTGAAGGCCCGGGTGGTCAGGGCGGCGCCTGAATCCCCGCTGTTCCAGACCCCGGTTCCGATGATGACGAATCCCGTGATCGAACACACCACCAGCGTATCGATGAAGGTCTGGGTCATGGACACCAGCGCCTGGGTCACCGGGTGCCGGGTTTGAGCGGCGGCGGCGGCGATGCCGGCCGATCCCATGCCGCTCTCGTTACTGAAGATTCCCCTGGCGACCCCGAACCGGATGGCCTGCATGACGGTGGCGCCGGCAAATCCTCCGGCGGCGGCTGCCGGGGTGAAGGCAGAGACCACCACCTGGTGGATGACGGCCGGGACATCCTGCCAATGGAGGACCACCACGGCCAGGCCGCTGACCATGTAAAGGACAATCATGCCCGGCACCAAGGCGCTGACCACGCGGGCAATGGAACGAATTCCCCCCAGGGTGACCGCTCCGGTCGCCAAGGCAATGCCGATCCCCGTCCATACGAAAGGAATGCCGAAAGAGGTCTGCAGCGCCTGGGCCACCGAGTTGGATTGCACCGTATTCCCGATTCCGAAACTGGCGCAGACCGTCAGCACCGCAAACAGCACGGCCAGCCACTTCTGCTTCAGGCCCCTCTCCAGGAAGTACATCGGCCCGCCGGCCATCTCCCCTTTTTCGTCTGTGATCCGGTACTTGACCGAAAGCAGGGCTTCGCCGAACTTGGTGGCCATCCCCACCAGTCCGGTCATCCACATCCAGAAAAGCGCTCCCGGACCTCCG
>JAPVWS010000433.1 GCA_027493295.1 Candidatus Versatilivorator vitaminiformans
AGACAGGATCTTGCCGGCGTCGGCCGGGGCCTTGCCGGAGGTGTCGGCGCCCAGAATGGCGGCGGCTTCCAGGTGCCTTTCCGGACAGGCCGGGGCGGTGAAACGAAATACCGCCGGAGCGTTGAGAATCACCGAGATCCCGTGAGGCACCATGGGGTGGTCCACCGAATACCCGGGGGCGCGATAGTCCCGGACCAGCCCCGATACCGGATAGGACATGCCGTGGGGCAGGTGAACCCCGGCATTGCCGAATCCCACGCCCGCGTAGGAAGCGGCCAGCAGCATCTGGGCCCGCGCTTCGTCGTCGCCGGGGTCTTCCGCCGCCCGCGGCAGGTATTCGGACACGATCCGCAGGGCTTCCAGCGACCAGACGTCGCTGATGGGATTGGATCCCTGGTAGGCCGGCCTCAAGACCGGGCGGTCGGGATAGGGCCGCTGGGCAAAGGGAATGGCGGTGTAGGATTCCAGGGCGTGGCTGAGCACGTCCAGACCGGTCGAGGCCCCCACTTCGGAGGGCATGCTGCGGGTGTTTTCCGGGTCCAGCAGGCCCAGGGTCGGCTTGAGCCTGCGGTGGGCGATGCCGGTCTTGGCCCGCATGCCGCTCAAGTCGAAGATGGCCACGCCGGTGGTCTCGCTGCCGGTGCCGGCGGTGGTGGGAATGGCCACCAGGGGCTTGAGGCTCCCCGGCACCGGAAGCCCCTTGCCGATGGGTGCGTTCACGTAGTCGAGGAAGTCCGCGGGGAAGGTGGAGTAGAGATTGGCCGCCTTGGCCGTGTCAATGGTCGATCCTCCGCCGATGGCCACGAAACCCTCGTAGCGATCGCCCCGGGCCGCGGCGATGGCCTCCTGGATGGATCGATCGGTGGGTTCCACCCGGACCCGGTCGAACACGGAAAAGGCGATGCCCTCGTCCTCCATCGCCTGCAGCGCCACCGTCACCGGCGGCAGATCCCTCAGACCCGGGTCGATGACCACCAGCACCCGGCCAAGCTTCATGTCTCTCAGATCCATCCCCACTTCCCGGGTCACCCCGGGACCGAAGCGGATGTTGGAGGTGGCCATCTGAAAACCGATCTCACCGCCCATGTCTATCTCCACCATTGAAGGGCTGAAGCCGGACTGCACTACCGCTGAATCACGCCGCCCCTTTTCCTTCAACCAAAACAGAAAAGCTGGCCATCCAGAGATCCGATGACGATCCTTGCACCGGCCACCGCCGGTGAAGCCGAGAGGGGAGCCCCGGCGTTGAACTCCCAGACCTTCTTTCCGTCTTGGAGGTTCAGGACGTAGAAGCGTCCATCGTTGGATCCCACGTAAATCCGATCTCCAGCAACGACCGGGGAGGAATCGACTCGCGCCCTGGTGGCAAAGGTCCAGAGGGACTCGCCGGTGGCCGCCTCGAGGCAGTGCACCTTTCGATCGCGACCTCCCAGAACCACCCGCCCCCCGACCACGGCCGCCGAGGAATAGAATGGGAACTGGGATTCCTTGGACTCATACCGCCACAGCACCTTGCGCTCCTTCCTGCTGACACTCACCACCTGGTTGCTGAAAGTTCCAAAGTAGGCGGCATCGCCGGCCAGGGCCGGGGAGGCGCCGGTGTAGGCAATGGAGGGCACCTGGTACAGTTCCCGGCCGTCCTTCACCCGGATGGCGCGAAAGATTTCGTCACAGCCGGAGATAAAGGCCACCCCGTCAGCCACGCTGGGGGTGGAATGGACATACCCTTCGGTCATCACCTTCCACAGGAGCAGTCCCGTGTCGGCCTCCAGCGCATAGAGGTGGCTGTCGTAAGACCCGACCAGGACCCGGTTCCCGACCAGCACCGGGGAAGACTTGATCTCTCCCTCGGTGGCGAAGGTCCAGGCGGCCTTGCCGGTTCGGACGTCGACCGCGTGCAGCACCCCGTCCAGGTCCCCGATGTATACCAACCCCTGCCCCACGCAGGGAGAGGACTCCCCGATGCCGAATTCGGCGGCCCGATAGCGCCACAGTTCTTCGCCGCTGCCCAGGCTCACTGCCAGCAGGTCGCCCGACTGCGAGCCCACGTAGACCACACCGTCCACGATGGCTGCCGAGGACTCGATCGGTTCGCCCACCTCCAGCGTCCAGAGCAGCTTGAGCGAATCGGGAAGGTTCGCTTGGGAGATTCCCGTCAAGGCCGGATTTCCACGAAACTGGCTCCAGATGCCGCCCGCCTGTGACGATGCGCTTCCGGTTCCCTGAACTCCGTGGAGAGACAGACCGAGCAAGAAAATCAGGGCCAGTACCGGCAGACTCGGCAGTACAACCGCCCCTGAGCACGGACCCTTCCCCGAATCGAACTGCCGGCGCTGTTCTAAAGTGCCCATTGGTAGACCTCCAAGGCTCCTTTCCGGTCCAGAGGCCGGGGATTGAAGCGTCCGGTCCACTGCAGGCTGGCTGCTTCCGCCAGTCGACCCAGATCCTCCCTGGCCACTCCCACGGCTCTGAGTCCGGAAGGCATCCCACCACGCGCGGCCATTTCTTCCAGGCGCGTCGCCAGCGCCAGCGGGTCGTCGCGGTCGAACCCGTTTACCCCGGCCAAGTGCATCAACTCCCGGTACCTGGACCCCACCACCGATGCGTTCCAACGCACCACCTGGGGGAGCAGCATGGCGATGGCAACCCCGTGAGTGACCCCGTGATGGCTCGTCAGAGGGTTGGCGCAGGCGTGGCTGGCCCCCAGCATGGAATGCTCGATGGCCAGCCCGGCAAAATAGGCCCCCAGCAGCATGGCTCCTCTGGCGTCGAGATCCCCCGGGGCTCTCAGCACTCTCTCGTAGTTCCCCTCGAGCAATCTCCAGGCTTCCCTGGAAAAGCACTCGGAGACGGCGTTGCGCTTGGTGGTGACGAAGCTCTCCACCGCGTGGGAAACGGCATCGAATCCTGCCGTGGCCGTCACCTGAGCCGGTTGGGAAAGCGTCAGCGCCGGATCCAGCAGGACCACCCGAAACGCAGCCTTGGGATCCCCGCAAGCCATCTTCTCATGGGAATTCGGGTCGGAAATGAGCGCGTAGCTCTGAGCCTCGCTCCCGGTGCCGGCCGTGGTGGGAATGCCGATCATGGGCAGCATATCCCTGGTGGCCTTGCCGTATCCCCGGTAGTCCTGCATGCGGCCGCCGTTGGTCAGCAGAAAGTTGATGCCCTTGGCGCAATCCAGGGAACTGCCTCCCCCCAGTCCGATGATGGAGTCCGGCCTCTGTTCGGCTGCGAACTGTCGCCCCCGCTCGACCATGGCCGCATCGGGGTTGACGTCGAAGTCGTGGAAGGGCAACGCCTCAACGCCCGCCGTCTTGAGAGCGTCCAGGGCTTCGTCGACGTGGCCCGAGGCTTGCAGGCCATGGTCGGCCACCAGCAGCGACCGCTTGAACCCCAGTTCAGCCGAGATCTCACCCAGGCGTCCAATTGTGTTCAGACCGAAGAGGACCCGGGCTGCCGAATGAAATTCAAAAGGAGATAAATCCATGAAGCCAGGACGTTGGGGATTCCCTTCGGGGAGGGCGTCGGTGAGAGGACGCCCGGGCAGCTTCTTTGCCGAGCCTTTTGCAAAATTCGCAACCGGACAGGTCATTTTGCCGGTAAACGTGATGTTCTGCCTTCCCTAATATCGGGTGCGACTTGGCGAGATATGCTGTCTAACCACAAAAAGCACAAAAGTCACAAAAAATATCCATGCAGGTCCAAGGCCGTCTGGCGGACCTGATCACACAAGGCTTGCAGGACTGGCTCGCTTCTCATGGTTCGGCCCTTTTTGTGCCTTTTGTGGCCATTTCCGGCAAGCGTCCCACTGCCGAATTGTGCAAACATCGTCGCCTAATTATGCGGGGCGAAGCCCGGCAAGTAAAGCCTGCAGGACCCTTCCTCAATAACCTGCCGCCTGGCCGTCTTTTCGCGACTCGGAAGCCCCTCGGTAGACCCGAGCTGCCGGGTCGACCCCGATGGCCTGATACCCCCCGAAGGGACCCGCGTTCCGGGTGACCCGGTGACCCCGTCGCAGCAGCCCCTCCACCGACCCTCCGGAATAGCCCCTCTCCAACTCTACCACGCCGCCCTCGGTCATTCGGTCGCCGGTCGGCGAGGACGACCCGTCGTGGTTGATGCGCGGGGCATCCCCGGCTTCCTGCAGGTTCATGCCGAAGTCGATCAGGTTCAGGAGCACCTGAACCTGGCCCAGGGCCTGGAAGTCACCGCCCATCACGCCAAAGCTGAGGAGAGCTTCGCCGTTCCGAGTCACGAATCCGGGAATGATGGTGTGGAAGGGCCGCTTGTGAGGTGCGTAGCAGTTGAAATGGCCCTCCTCCAGGCTGAACAGCTCGCCCCGGTTCTGCAGCATGAAGCCCAGTCCCTCCGGAGTCATTCCCGACCCCATGCCCATGAAGTTGCTCTGAATGAAGGAGACCATGTTCCCGTTCGAGTCGGCCGTCGTCAGGTAGACGGTGTCTCCGGCAGCGAGCGCCGGGTTGCCCGCATCGAAACTCTTTCCCGCCTGCCGGCAGTCCAGCAGCTTCCGGCGCCGGTCTGCATAGGCTTTCGAAATCAACTGGCGGACCGGAATCCGGTTGAAGGCGGGATCGGCATAAAACCGGGCGCGATCTTCGAAAACCAGCTTCTTGGCCTCCACGAAATGGTGGATATGGTCGGTGGAGCCGAAGCCCATGGAGGCGACGTCGTAAGCCTCCAGCAGATTCAGCATCTGCAGCACGGCAATGCCCTGTCCATTGGGAGGGAGCTGCCAGACACGGTACCCCCGGTAATCGGTGGACACCGGCTCCACCCAATCCGAACGATGGTCCGCCAGGTCCCTGGCACTCAGAAATCCCCCCAATCCCTTGAAATAGGCTTCAATCTTCCGGGGGATTTCTCCCTGGTAGAAGGCTTCCCCGCCCGACCGGGCAATGGCTTCCAGCGTCGCTGCCAGACGGGGATTGGCGAAGACCTCTCCCGCCCGGGGAGCCCGGCCCTGCAGGGTGAAGGTTTGCAGGAATCCGGGCCACTTGCGGTGGATCTCCACGCTTAGCTCCCAGTCCCTGGCAATAACCTCCGAGACCGGAAATCCCCGGCGAGCATATTCAATGGTCGGGGCCAGCAACTGATCCATGGGCAGCCTCCCGTAGCGCCCGTGGAGTGCGTACCACCCGTCCACGCATCCCGGCACGGACACCGAGAGCGGTCCCCGGGAAGGCAGCCGGCTCAGGCCTCGCCGTTTCAATTCCACCAACTCCAGGGAATAGGGGGAGCGGCCACTGCCGTTGAGACCAGACAAGCTCCTGGCGCCGGCATCCCAGACCAGGGCAAAAAGGTCGCCCCCGATCCCGCACGAGACCGGCTCCACCAGGCCCAGCATCGCATTGGCGGCAATGGCGGCGTCAAGTGCGGTCCCCCCTCTCCTGAGAGTATCCACAGCCACCTGGGTGGCCAGAGGCTGGCTGGTGGCGGCCATGCCGTCGCGGGCCAGAACCTCGGAGCGGGTAGCCCATCTCCTGCCTGCCACCGCCACCTGCTGGCCTTCAAAAAGAGAAACGCCCATCCCGGATCCGGCATCCATAGTCACCTCGGCTCCTGGCTCGTTTGGGCCAGCACCTCTTCCAGAAAACCCTGCATCCGGTCGTGGTGCGACCCCTTCCAATAGACGCGTTCGCACTTGGGGCACCACCGGAATTTCCGATAGTGCTCGCGAGTTCGTGGCAGCAACCTGGAAACCACCTCCTCGCTGCGGATTGACTCGATCGCCCCGTTGCAGCGCAGGCACCGGCTGAAGGGCTCCAGCCTGTCCCAAAGGCCGAATCGCCGCACGACTTCGATCAGTTGAAGCCGCGGACTCGTTGCCCGGATCCAATACCCGTGGGTAACCTGGCTCCGTTTCAGCAAACCTCGATCCCGAGTCAGCAGGATGCGGCGCTCGGCGTTGGACAAACGGGCCAGGCTCGCGTCCTCGAAGTCTCTCCGGTAAAGGCTGTCGAATCCCAACAGGCGCAGGAAGGAAGCCAGCTTCCCCAGGTGGACGTCCAGGACGAAACGGAGCTCCGGCAGCGGTCGAGGACGGACCCGCAGAATCGGTCCGACATCGATGGATTGGAATCGGGGATAGAAGCTGATCCGGTCTCCGTCCCGGACGCGGTAGCTGAAGTCCACCGAATCTCCGTTGGCTAGAATCAGGTCTACCTCGGTGTGGGGCACTCCCAGAGACTCCACCATATCCTTGACCGAAACCTGGCCGCTGAAGGCATGGTCAAGGCCCCCGGTGCCGAGCCTGTTCCTTGCGGCCGGCAGGCAATCCTGCAACTCGGCATAGAATCGCAGATGAACGGTGGCCATTACCAGATATAGTCCTTGGCCAGCGGCCTCTTGTCGAACCCGTCCAGAACGTGGACGACCCGGATCTTTTTGAGGCTGACCGGAGAGAGCTGTCCGATGGGCACATAGACGATCTTGCGCCCCATCCTGGAGGCAACGGTGCGAAAGATGGATCGGGGCGGACGGGCAGCCACGTAGACCACGAACCTCTCCAGGGTGTAGTCCAGACCCGCCAGCAGCAGGGTCTCCGCCTTGCTTTCCGCCATCCCGTAGTCCGGGTCCTGCCAGACGTCCAGCATGCGGCGCGGTGGGTAGGAGAGCAAAAAGCCACCATACTCGGCCCGGGAAATCCCCGGACCGACGATCCGCTCGTAAGGGTTGGTGGAATAGAAGGCCATGTCCGATTCCTGCGCATGCTCCCCCAGCCAGGTTGTGCACCAGTGGTAGCGGTTCTCCGGATCCTCGTCAAAGACGACCACCACGGCCCCCACCTCGCCCGAGATCCGCTGGAACTCCCGGACGTACAATTGCCCCTGGTGCCAGTTCCGCAGCGTCTCGCGGACGTCGATGCCATCTAGCAGGGAGGTCTTGAAGACTTCCACCCTGGACCCTTCCGCCGAAAGAACGCTTTTCCCCTTTTTCTTGAGGAATGCCCCGTAGTCTTCCAGGACGAGGTCCTCGGGAGGATAGGAACAGATGCCGTTGCCGTCGAATTGGCGGGCCCACTCGCCCGGCGCCGATTCCTTTCTGCGGCCCCTCAGACCATAGGGGCGCACCCGGGCCTTGCGCCGGGGCAAGCGGCGCCTGAGCTGAATTCGCCTCATGTTGGCGTAGAGCTCTTCTCCCGAAATCCTGACGGTCATGAGATCCGACTGTGTCCTCTGGTGAGGAGTGCCGCCGGCCAGTTCCCAAAGATCCCAGGCGTAGTTGTCGTCCACCACCGAACGGCCTGCGACCGTCAGGTCAAAGAGCCCGGCCACCAGTTGACGGTCCAGGAAAGCCAAGTTTCGAGCGTAGCGTCCCAGCAGGCGTCGTTGCCAGTGAGAGACCTTTTCGCCGGTGGCGGTGCCGTATCGGCTTTCCGATTCAGCCAGAAGCCGGAAAACCATGCGCTGGCGGTCGATGCTCCCGACGCTTGCCACAGGCGCATTTTCCTCGGAAGCATCGGTGCGCCGGGCAGGCCTGGCCCTCCACCTCACCCTCCTGGCCGTTCGTTCCACGATGGACTCCAGGGATTGCAGCGGGTCCTCCGCCCGGGAAGAGATCACCCTGAAGGGTTGGTTGTCGGGCCGGGGCGGCGGGTCGGGTTCGACTGTCTTGGCCTTCCCGGCCTGCGAGGGTTGGCGGCAGCGCTCGTAGACCGCCTGGAAAAAGGGAGGTTCCAGCAGCACTTCGGCCAGGCACTCGGGGTGGAGGTTGAGCACCTGGACTCCGGTCCGTCGCTGGCGCGCCAGGGGCTCGGCCTGGGGTTTTTCCAGGGCCTTGAGCACCAGAGGGAAGAGACTCAGGGAAAGCACTACCCAGACGGTTTGCCGCCCGGGAAGCGCTTGCAACATCCAGGCCATGCCCTGAGCCTGCCGGCGAAGCTGGTGACCGGCCGGCCGGGGGCAGGCGAGCCAGCTCTCCACATACCGCGAATAACCGATTCGCCGAACCGCATAGGAGTCGGGATAATTCTCCGGGGGGTGGGCCGGCCGGTCCAGGTCGGGATCCACGAAGTGGGCAGCGGATTTCACCTCCCTGCCGCTGCGAAGCGCCTCCATGAAGGGATCGGTAATTTCTACAGGGACGTAGACGGCATCCTGTCCGGATTTGTCCGGGTAAAGGATCACCGAAAACTCCGGCAGTCGGCTCACGGCGCGGAGGGTCGCCGCCTTCAGCGTTTGGGGCAGCTCGACGGCAATCCGTCGGGGGCGATGGGCCAGGACGGCCCGGCGAACTTCAGCGGCGAACTCCATGCGCCCCGGAACCACCGGCAGAAAGCGAAAGCGCCCCAGCCTCCAGCCTTCCCCCTTTTCAGCGCCGCCCATAGCGGAGGGCCTCCTGGCCGAGGGTCTGCAGGATGGCAGTCTCCAGCGCGCGGGCGCGGCCCCGTCCCGGAGACATTTCGGTCAGTTTCATGGCGAACCGGGCGATGTTGATTCCATCCCGCACGGTATAGCGCTCGTCTGCCTCATGGGCCGCCTGCAAAAAATCGGTGACGTAGTCCAGGACTTCCTGATCGGCAAAGGGAAGGTTCTCGCGCAGGATGTGCAACTCTTCCTCCCGCTCCGGGAATTCGAGCAGGATTTGAGGCTGCAGGCGGGAATGAATGTATTCCGGCAACTCAAAGGTGGAGGCATCGTCATTCATGGTGGCGACCAGGCGGAAATTGGGGTGAGCCTTGATCTTGATCCCGGCCACGATGGATTCCACGTATCGCCGGTTGTCGAGTAGAGGGGCCAGGCTGGCCCAGCTCTTCTCGCTCATGCGATTGCCCTCGTCCAGGATCACCACCCCGCCCCTCACCATGGCGGTCACCAGCGGCGAGGCCACGTAGCGAAGCTTTCCCTGCGACTCGATCACCGGGGTGACCAGCAAGTCCTCGGGACGAGTGTCCAGAGTCGCCTGCAGAATATAGACTTCCCTTCCCAGACGCTTGCCCACGGCGTAAGCCAGGGTCGTCTTCCCCACGCCCGGCTTGCCCAACAGCCGGGGGTTCATGGGCAGATCCTGGTTGTTGACAACCATCCAGGCGGCCATGAGCTGGCGAATGAGCTCCTCCTGGCCAACCCACTGAATGGGCAATTCATCCGGATGAGCCAGGTGAATGCGGACGCCGTCGATGTCGACGCTGTGAAGGGTTTGGGGTGATTGCGGGGTCATTGGCAATTAAAGAGCCATCCACGAAGAGATGAGATTCGGCGACGGAACAAAACTTGCTATAATTCGGTTCAGGATTATATCAGGCCGCCTTCGAACGGTGGAGGCCGGGTTCCAATCCGTCCTCCCGGTCCACCGACGCAGCCGGGAGCTGTTGCATGAATAGGGCCGCCAATAACGGCCTGCAAGCATCCGACGATTTTGTGCCCCCTTCTCTTCTCCCGACCGTTTTCCTCCCGGAAGCACGTCTTTTCCAGCATCGACAGCCCTCCATGGCCTACGCGATGAAAGCGCTTCGCAGGACACTTCCCCTCCTCATCCTGCTCGGGGCGCTTCCTCAGGAACTGGAGGCCGAGAGCCTGGCGGAGCTCGCCAGGAGGGAACGCAGCCGTCGGGCTCAACTAACCGCCGCGGCGGTGATCTATACCAACGAACTCCTGCATTCCTACGCCAGCCGTCCGGGATCCTCCTCTTCAGCCAGGGTGGAGCCCGGTGGGTTCCCGCGCCGCCCCTCCCGGTCCGCAGACCTTTCCGGGCCGACCCGGGAGGAGCACCGCTGGAGCCGGCGCTTTCTGCAGGTCAAAGCCAGGCTGGCGGCTGCCGAACAGCATCACGCGGCGCTGCGGGCCAAGCTGGAAGGCCTGAACCTCAAGCTCCAGGGCGATCCCTTTCGCCAGACCACGGTGACCGACCCCGCTCACGTCTATGGTCCGCTGATCAACCAGGCGGAGCACCGGATTGAAAAAGGCCGGCAGGTCCTCTCCACGGCCCGGCGAGAACTTGCCGACCTTCGCGAGCGCCTGCGCAAGAGCGGGAAGCCCCTGTCCTGGGAGCATTCCCGGGCCGCCCTGGACCAACGGATCGGCGAGGGAACCACTGATGGGGCAGAGGGCCCCCTGCTCAGGGATCGAGCCTACTGGCAACGACAACTGAGCCGGGTCGATCAGCGCTTCCGCTTGCGAATCGCCCCGCTGGAGATCGAGCGGTTTCAACTGGTGCATCGGCGCATTCCGAGAAAAGGGGAGTCTCTGGATGTTGACAGCACTCAGGGGCTGGGCCTGCCTGCGGAAGTCGCGGACATCGACCGTCGAATCCGGCAACTGAGGAGCCGGAAAACCAAGGAGAAACAAGCCTTGGTGGAACACGCCCTGCGGTCAGGGGCCTTGCCGGGGTGGTTTCGCTGATGCCTGAACTCCATCCGGCCGGATTTAAAGGAAATCGTTGATTATGATCCGCTCCAAGAAAAAGAAATCCGCGAGAAAGAAGCCCAAAGCAAAGGCTAGGTGGTGGCACTGGCCCTGGTTTCATTCGACCTGGTCCAAGGTGTTGCTGACTATGGCAGTTTTTGCTTTCGTCGCGGTCAGCTTCGTCCTGATCGACACCTACCAGCAGTTCTCCCGGCAAATTGACCGCAAGATTTCCGGGGAGATTTTTCTAAATACGGCCAAGGTCTATTCCGCCCCACTGGAGATCTATCCCGGCCAGCCCATCGGCCTGGCCCAGATCGAGGGCTACCTGGAGGCTGCAGGCTACAGCCCGAACCAACCCGAGGAGGGCGCCCAGGGGCACTACGCTGCCAGCGGAGACGGGCTGCAAATCTATCCGGGAGAACATGCCTACGGAGGGAGCGCCGCGGCCGTCCGGATCGAGTTCGATGAAGACGGCATCGAACACATTGTCTCCCTGTCCGACCGGAGTCTCCTCGAATTCTACGATCTGGAACCCCGGCTGATCACCCACCTGTTCGACAAGAGTCGTGAAAAGCGCCGCCTGATCGAGTATTGGGAAATCCCCCAGGTGCTCAGGGACGCCGTGCTGGCGATCGAGGACCGCCGGTTCTTCTCACACTACGGATTTGATCCCATCGCCCTGGTCAGCGTGGCATTGGGGGGCTTTGAACGGGGTGCCAGCACCATCACCCAGCAACTGGTGCGATCTTCCAGCTTCTGGTTGACACGGGAGAGACGGGTGATCCGCAAGGCCAAAGAGATTTACATGTCCACCATCCTGGAGACACGCCTGTCCAAGGAGGAAATCTTCACCCTCTACTCCAACGACATCTACCTGGGACAGAGCGGTTCCTTCAGCATCAACGGATTCGGTGAAGCCGCCACCGCCTACTTCAACAAGGACATCAAGGACCTCAACCTGCCCGAAGCCGCGCTGCTGGCGGGACTGATTCAGTCCCCCAACCGCTACAGCCCCACCAGGCGTCCGGAAAGAGCCACGCGTCGCCGTAACGTAGTGCTGATGGCAATGCTGGAAACCGGCAGCATCACGTCGGAACAGTACCAGGCAGCCATCAAGGCGCCCCTGGAGGTTGCTCCCCACAGCGTGGATCAGAACGACGCACCCTACTTCGTGGACATGCTCAAGGACCGCTTGCTGCAGACCTACTCCGACGAAGAACTGCTCACCAAGCGCTTCAAGGTCTACACCACCCTGGACGCCGACCTGCAATCCATTGCCTACAAGGTCGTTCGGGACGGCGCCGAACTGGCGGATCAGACCCGGGCCCATCGGCAACGGCGTGGTCCCAGGGCCAGGTGGGATCCGTCCACCCACCCGAGGTATGAAATTGCTCCCGATGAGCGGGTGCAGGTCTGCCTGATTGCCCTGGATGCCGTCACCGGAGAGATTCGAGCCCTGGTGGGCGGCCGGGATTACGGGACCAGCCAGTTGAATCGGGTGACTTACGCCAAGCGACAACCCGGCTCCATCTTCAAGCCCTTCGTCTTCGCTGCCGCCATCAACTCGGCCATCGAACACACCGAACCCCTGGTCACGCCCTCGACCATGGTGGAAGACATCAAGACGGTCTTCGACTTCAACGAGGAACCCTACGAGCCCAACAATTACGGGGAAAAATTCTTCGGGCCGGTGACCCTGCGACGGGCCCTTACCAAGTCACTCAACGTGGCCACCATAAAATTCGCCGAAATGATCGGTTGGCAGAAGGTGGTCGATCTGGCCATATCCGCCGGCATGAACGACCGCATCCTGGCCACTCCGGCGGCTGCCCTGGGTTCCTACGAGGTCACTCCCCTGGAGATGGCGGAGGCCTTCACCATCTTCGCCAATCAGGGCGTTCGGGTGGAGCCCCGGATCATACGAGACGTGGTCAATGGTGACGGCGAGACCATCTTCAGCTCGGAGATCGCGTCGGAAGAGGTTATCGACCCGAGCGTGGCCTACCTCATGACCAACCTGATGGAAGGGGTGATCAATCGGGGCACCGGCATCCGGGCTCGGCTGATGGGCTTTCGGAAGCCGGCGGCGGGTAAGACCGGGACCTCCCATGACGGCTGGTTTGCCGGCTACACCAGCGGGCTGCTCTGCATTGTCTGGGTGGGGTTTGACGACAATCGGGAACTGATGCTGGAGGGGTCCACCTCGGCCCTGCCCATCTGGACCGACTTCATGAAGCAGGCCACCGAGCTTGAACCCTGGCTGGCCGAGGATGAATTCCAGCCCCCGGAGGCAGGCATGGTTCGGGTCCACATCGACGAAGAGACCGGCCTGCTGGCCACACCCGAATGTCAGAGCGTCATTTACGAGCACTACATCGCCGGCAGCGAGCCGACCCAGCGCTGCAGCCATTCCGCTCACGAGTGGCTTTACGACCAGCGCCAACTGAGCAACGAGGCCGGAGCCACCCAGGACGAAGAGGAACAGCCTGCACAGCCCCCCTCCAAGAAGACCAACCGTTTCAAGAGAATATTCTCAAAGATTTTCTGACAAGATATTGAAAACAAGTTCATTACCACCCTTTATCCGGCGACCCGATGAGAAATGGGCGCTAATTCTCCTGGCCGGTTGGATCAGCCTCAAGATTTTTCTCTTTTGCCCTCTCACGATCTATGTGACCAATGCCGAGGAGATGCAGGTAGGGTTTTACAGCCTTGGGTTCCACTATCTCCTACCCTCAGTTGTCTCCGGGGCCATCCTCGTTTTATCCGGTTTGGCATTACCGGCAGGACCGCGCAGATGTTACATCGCCGTTCTGGCGGGGATTGGCGGACTCCTTTGGTTGCAAGCTGATCTTCTGCTTTGGGGTTATGGGCCCCTCGACGGGTCGTTTATCGATTGGCCGCGGGAGTCCTGGAAAGGCTACGTCGATACTTCGATATGGTTGGCTGTACTGGTTGCTGCCGTTTGCTGGAGACGGCAACTAGTCCCGAGGGTCATTCAAGCTGTTCTCCTACTGCTGGCCATTCAATTGGGGTCCCTGTTGTTATTGAACCCCTGGTCCGCATTGGTCAAGAAGACCCCGCCCTCGATGGTGAAACTGGATCTTCCCGACAGGCTCGTCCGGTTTTCGGCTTCCCACAATA
>JAPVWS010000434.1 GCA_027493295.1 Candidatus Versatilivorator vitaminiformans
GCCTCCATGGACACCTGGATGCTGTATCGGCCCGGGCTGGACTGGGGCGGTCCCATTCCTCCCCGGCGCAGCGTCTACTCCAAGGAGGCGGTGACGCTGGAGGACTACTGCGACCATATCGACCATGTATGTCAACTGGCCGGCAACAGCCGCCATGCCGCCATTGGCGGGGATACCGACGGCCAGGGCGGCAGCGGAGGGGCTCCGGCGGAGATCGACACCGTGGCCGACTACCGGAAGGTCGCGGAAGTGTTGGAGCGGCGGGGTTATTCCACCGAGGCCATCGAGAACGTCATGGTCCGCAACTGGCAGCGGTTCTTTGAAACCCACCTGCCCCGGTCCCAGGACGCCGGTCCCGACAACCCCTCCGAAGGAGGATGAGTTTGCGCCGCCTTTTCCCTGCCGGTATCCTTGTTCTGGCTGCCCTTGCGGGCGGTTGCAGCCACTCGGACCCTGAACAGGCCGACCCCATGCAACCCGAGACCCCGGAACGCTACCTGGCCTATTTCGGCACCTTCACCCGAGGGGAGCACGGCGGCAAGGGCATTTACGTCAGCCGTTTCGAGGTCTCCAGCGGCAGGCTGAGCCCCATCCGCCTGGCCCTGGAAGCGGAAGACCCTTCCTACTTGGCCGTCCACCCCAACCGGCTTTACCTCTACTCCACCAACGAGGTGGGAGGCCGCCCCGGAACGGTCAGCGCCTATGCCATCGATCCGGCAACCGGCGGACTCAGTCTCCTCAACCGGGCGCCGGCCCAGGGCAGGGGCACCTGTCACATCGGCCTCGCCGGCGACGGCAGCATGTTGGCCGTGGCCAATTATGTGACCGGCACCGTGGCTTCCTACCCGGTGCTGGGAGACGGCCGGCTGGGTGAAACGGTCAGCATCATGCAGCACCGGGGCGCCGAGGCGCCCCATCCCCATTCCGCCAACTTTGCGCCGGACGACCGCTTCCTCATCGTGCCCGACGTCGGCACCCACAAGGTCCACCTCTACCGGGTCGATCCGTCCAGGGCGGTGCTCCAGCCTCACGACCCCGCGGAATTTCCTCTATGGGTCCAATCGCGGGCACGACTCCATCGCCGTGTTCTCCATCGACCCGGACAGCGGCCGCCTGAGCGCCGTCGACTACACCCCCACCCAGGGCAGCTACCCGCGAAACTTCAACCTGGACCCCACCGGCAGGTGGCTGATTGCGCTGAACCGGGAAAGCAACACCGTCGTCACCTTTGCCGTCGACTCCCGGACCGGCAGACTCACGCCCACGGGACAGGTGCTGGAGCTGCGCAGTCCCTCCTGCCTCCGCTGGGTTCCGCTGGGTGTAGAGTGACGGCGGTCACCTGGCAACCGTCCCGCCGAGGGGTTTGTTGAAGGGACTTCCGGTTGTCTCTGGTTCGGTGACCCACCATGCTGACTACACGGGTCCGATGGAAAGGAGTGGTTGGCAGAAGACTGATGCGCAGACGGTCTTAATTCAGGGGTGGCGAGGAAGGAGAGCCGAAAATGAATGGATGAAAGCTCAGGCCTCCGCATCCGGGCGCATATGGACCATCACGGTGTCTCGACCTCGACCTTGGGCAGATCGGCCCACTCCCACCATTCGACAATGACGATTTCGCCGGCGCCATCCCCTCCTCTTCCCGTGGTGGCTGCTCCGCCTCCACCTGCATCGTATCCCGTTCCAGCTTTCCCGTCGTGGTTGCCGGCGGGAACGGCATGGGCTCGGCCGAAGCAGAGTCTTGGCGCCGTTGCCGGTCGAGCCAGGTGGAGGAAGTGAACGAGGCTGTGCCCAGACCTGTGCGGGCGGGACGCCCGCGCTCCCGGGGGGACTTCACCCCCTGACGTCGTCCCACCTGAGGACCGCCATCGTTATTCGTGTCCATTCGTGTTCATTGGTGGTTCGTCTACAACAACGATCGGCAGTTTCTTGCTCGAATGACGCGCCCCGCAGGGCGGGGGCGGGACTTGTCCGTGATCCCTGATGAGAACCCCGGGTTAATCCTCGTTCGGCATCGTCTTCAAGGCCCGTTTGACGTCCTCAAGGATTTGAACCCTGAATTCCTGAAGTTTCTCGTTCATGGCAATATTGAAGCTGTTCTCGATCCGATCGAGCGAAGCGGCAACCTGTTTGAATTTGGCGTCGTGCTCGGTAAGTTGTCCCCCTAGTTGAGCCAACCTGATATGGGAATCTCTAACCCCCTGACTCAGGGTTTGGGTCGCGACCGTAGCTGCATCGAACACCAGTTCGGTCAATGCTTGCGCAAACTTTGCAGAGTTACCGATTGCTCTGGGAGGGACCATGAGTCTTCATCTTTCTTTTTGAAATTGGATTTACTCTGAATGGTGTCTTGGCTATTTCCCCTTGGCCTTACATTTAGTGGAGAGATACCAGGCTTTTGTCCGGTGGAATCTTTCCGGTTCTGTCGATTTTCGGTACAGCTCTCAATCGCCGACTTGACGGCCGGCGGCCCATTCACCCCACCAACCCGGCGCGGCTAACAGCAGCGCCCATACGATCAGAGAACGTATAGACGGCTTGTTGCCGGCCATATCGCAAACCGGTTGGGCTTTCGCTTCCATTGGCACGGCTAGGCTCACTGCCACCGTCCCGCCGGTTTCTGCAGCGGCGGAGTTGCGATGGCGGGACGGCTGCGCGTCCGGGGGGCCGGCCCCTTGTCAGGCCGGGTGATGAGCGAACCCGGGCCATTGCCCTGTGTCCCTTTAGACGTGGCCGGTTTAAGCCGCTCGGTCTCTTGACCTCGTCGTGACGTTTGAAGAAGCTCAGGGATCATCACGAGTTGGCAGGGACACGATCTCGCTCCGGGCCAGAGCGTGGGTACATTGGAGCGGCCCCTGAGTTCCGAGGATGTTGCACCCGCAATCCTCTCCGGCGCTGCCTGCCGCACCCGGTCAAGAAGCCAGGGGAGTCACTGACTGGGCCTCGTCTCTTGCCTGGACGCCTTCGGCAAATCTTTCCTGGACACCAAGCCGGCGTCCGCGGGGACTTCCACGTCGATGCCCCGTTGCAGCCATGGATTCCGTGGTCGACAACACTCTCTGTACTTCGAATGATGATCTGAAACCCGCAACAATGCTCTATTATGTAGATATTTTCATGTCTAATTTATAAATAGTGACATTATAAGCATGTTATTATTATGAACTTACCCTTTTGGACCTTAGATTCGCCCTTGGTGGAGCTTTTCCCGTCTCGATTTCCGTCCTTCCCTCGAGACGGAGCGCAACGGTCCGGAACCGCGTTTGATTTCAGATTGGGAGGAGGATATGGAATCGAAGAGTCCCAACCAATTGATGCAGGAGATCCAGGAATTGCGGGACCGCATCTCCAAACTGAGCGCAGCCAGCCTGCGCATCAGCGCCAGCCTCGACCTCGACACCGTCTTGACAGAAGTTGTGGAAAGCGCCCGCGAACTGACCGGTGCCGTCTATGGTGGGATTTCGACGATCGGCGAGTCGGGGCAGCCAGAGGACTTCGTCTCTTTCGGCTTTGCTCCAGAGGAGCACCGCCAGCTGATGGACTGGACCGACGGACGGGGGATATGCGAACAGTTCCAGGAGCTTGACGGTTCGCTGAGACTGACCGACGTGCACAGTTACATCCGGTCGCTGGGCATTTGTCCGCTCCCGATACTACCGAAGACCGTTCAGGCAACGGCTCTCCGACACCAGGGCGCGCATGTGGGCACTTTCTTTCTGGGTGGAAAGTCAGGCGGACTGGAGTTCACCGACGAGGACGAGGAGGTGCTGTTGTTGTTTGCGGCGCAAGCGGCGACGGCGATCGCCAACGCACGCACCTACCGTGACGAGCATCGGGCCAGGGCCGACTTGGAGGGTCTGGTCGATACCTCGCCGGTGGGCGTGGCGGTTTTCAATGCCAGGACCGGCCAGCCAGTATTGATCAATCGGGAGGCAAAGCGAATCGTCGAGGGCCTGAGCCCGGCCGAACACTCCGTGGAGCAGTTGCTGGAGATCGTGAAGTGCCGCCGCGCCGACGGCCGCGAGATATCGTTGGAAGAGTTTCCCCTGGCACAGGTGCTGAGCAGCGCGACCACGGTGCGCGCCGAGGAGATCGTGCTGGAGATGCCAGGCGGCCGGAGCGTCACCACGCTGATCAACGCAACGCCGATCCGTTCCGAGGATGGCGTGATCGAGTCGGTAGTCGTCACCCTGCAGGACATGGCGCCGCTGGAGGAGCTGGAGCGGTCACGGGCGGAGTTCCTGAGCCTGGTAAGTCACGAACTGCGGGCGCCGCTGACCTCCATCAAGGGTTCGGCCACTACCGTCCTGGACGCCTCTCCAGCCCCGGACCTGGCCGAGATGGTGCAATTTTACCGCATCATCGAAGAACAGGCCGATCACATGCGGGGCTTGATCAGCGACCTGCTGGACGCCGGGCGTATCGAGGCGGGTACTCTGTCGGTCATTCTGGAGCCGGCCGAGGTAGCCGATCTGGTGGACCAGGCCAGGAACACTTTCCTGAGTGGAGGCGGCAGGCACACCATCTTGATCGACCTGCCTCAAGACCTGCCCCCGGTTCAGGCCGACCGGCATCGCATCGTCCAGGTCCTGAACAACCTCATTGCCAATGCCTCGAGGTACTCTCCCGAGACGTCCCCTATCCGGATCTCAGCCGTGCAGGATGGGGTTTACGTGGCGGTCGCGGTCTCCGATGAAGGCCGGGGCATACCACGCGAGCAGTTGCCTCACCTGTTCCGCAAGTACGCGCGCCTGGGAGACAAAGTTGCCGGGATCAGGGGTTCGGGCCTGGGGTTGGCCATCTGCAAGGGGTTGGTGGAGGCCCACGGGGGCCGCATCAGTGCCGAGAGCGGCGGAGCAGGCCTGGGCACGCGCTTTACTTTCACTATTCCCTTGGCCGAGCAAGCCGGAAGGCCTGCTGCTGCCGGCTTTGCCGGAAGCCCCTCTCCCCTGCCCCGGCAAGGACCGGAGGAAAAGCGCATCCTGGTGGTGGACGACGACCCGATGACCCTCCGCTACGTTCGGGACGCCCTCTCGGCCGTGGGCTACTCGCCGCTCATGACGGGCGACCCACGGCAGGTGTCCCGCCTGATCGAGACGAAGAAACCCCAATTGGTCCTGCTCGACCTGGTGCTGCCAGGGACCGATGGCATCGAGCTGGTGAAGGAGCTTCCGGCCATGGCCGACCTGCCGGTCATCTTCATCTCCGGATATGGAAGGGACGAGACCATCGCCAAGGCCTTGCAGATGGGAGCCGCCGATTACATCGTCAAGCCCTTCTCGCCGACGGAATTGGTAGCAAGAGTCCAGGCGGTCCTGCGCAGATTTGCAGCGCCGTCCGAACCCTTCAGGCTGGGAGACCTGGCCATCGACTACGAGGGACGCCGGGTCACGGTGACCGGGAGACCTCTGGAGCTGACGGCGACCGAATTCGATCTGCTCAGCACACTTTCGGTCAACGCGGGACGGGTCCTCAGCTATGATTCGCTGCTGCGCAAGGTGTGGGGCAGACACGCATTCGGCGATCCTCAACTGGTTCGTACCTACGTGAAGAGGCTCCGCCGCAAGCTCGGCGATGACCCGTCCAACTGCTCCTATATCTTCACCGTACGCCGGGTCGGCTACCGCATGGCCAGACCGAGTGACCTGTGAGGGACGATTCCGGTGAGAAGAGGATCCCGAACTTGGGACCACGACTGGTCCCGGATCTGCTCAGCCCGTCACGCCCCCGCCGGGGTGGCGCCGGGACAAGTCCATGGGGCGTTGGCGACGCCGCCGGCTATCTGCTACCATGAGGCCCGCAAGGTCCTGTCATGGGGGGGGCATGGTAACTGCGGAAGAGCGGTATCTGTTCGATCTCAACGGCTACCTCGTGCTGAGGAAGGTCCTGCCGCCGCCGGTTCTGGCTGCCATGAACGAGAGCATCGACCGGCTGGAGACCCTGAGCGACCAGGAGGTGGAGGCCCGCAACCTGGCCCGGAAGTACCAGCACGACAACGTCTATGCCCAGGTGGGTCCGGAGCCGCAACGAGGCTTGGCGGACTACTCCGGCAACATCCTTCCCTGCGGCGGCCCCTTCGAGGAGCTGATCGACTGGCCCGCCACCCTTCCCTACCTGGAAGAGACCATCGGGGTGCCCATGCGGCTTGACGCGGCCAGCTTCATGTCGCGCCGCAGCGGAGGAGGATTCGTTTTCCACCACGGCTACGCCGAGATGCTGCCCTACAGCGAATATGTCTTTGAGCAGGACGCTTTTCGCTGCGCCAGCATCAAGATTTCCTTTGCCCTGACCGACGTGGGGGTCGAGGACGGCTGCTTTACCGTCATCCCGGGAAGCCACAAGAGTCACTTTCGCAACCCGCTGGTGGGGCAGGTTCCCGATCCTGCCCATCCGCTGGTGCGGCCTCTGCCCTGCGAGGCGGGAGACGCCGTGCTCTTTTCCGAGGACCTGTCCCACGGAGCCGTGGAGAACCGGGGCTCCAGAGTTCGTCGAACCCTGTTCTATTCCTATGCCCCTGCCTTTCAGTGCGCCTGGGGCCGGTTGACCGAGGTGGCCCCCGGATTTGAGTCGCGGGCCAATCCGCGCCGCCTGGAGCTGATCCAGGGGCCGGCGCCATTCGAAAACTCACCCGCCGACGTTGTCACCGCGTGATCCCAGGCAGGCGAGGCCGCGCCGGAAAAGAAACCGCGCTCCCGGACCGGGTCGCCCGGCAGCCTGACGGGTAGGCGGCACCCCCTCTGAAAAGAGCACCATTCAGCCGTGGACACGACTCCAATCCAACGACTCCCCACCGAGGAAGACGTCTTCGACCTTCAGACCGGAAGCGACCGGCAACTGCTCTCATTGGACGAGCAGCACTTCTTCGATATCGCCGGATACGCCCTCCTGCCGGAAGTGCTTGATCCAGGGCGGATCGAAGAGTCCCGACAACGCCTCGAGAGCCTGGCTCAGTTGCCCTCCGAGGGGGTCAGCCTGCGACCGGGGGACGGCTCCGAGGTCGAGTTGATCAACATCATCGAAGCCGGGGGTGTCCTGGAAGACGCCATGGCCCTGCAGCCCGTGCTGCGCCACCTGCAGGCACTCATATGGGGACGACAGTTTCGCCTGATTGCTTCCCGGGCAAGGATTCGAGGAGTGGGGAGCCGCGGCCGCCTGACTCAGGGCGGAAAGGCCGACCCGCGGCGATACGCGGGCTACCGCTGCGGTCCCGAGGGAGAATTCCGTTGCCTGCTGGTGACCTGCCTGATTGCGCTGGACGACACCGATGCGGGGGATGGGACCTTCTGCCTGATCCCCGGAAGCCACAAGTGCCACTTGCCCCATCCCTATGCCGACCGTGAGCTGGACCAGGTTCCTCCCCTGCAGGACCTGCCCCTGACGGCCGGCTCGGCGGTGGTCTTTACCGAGAACGTCTCTCATGTCCTGAGGTCGCCCCGCCAGGAAAGCCAATCCTGGCTGGAGTTCCAGTATGGCCCCTCCTACATGGAGAACTGGCCCGGCTGCGAGCCCTCGGCGGATCTGCTGCGGCGCACCCAGGCCGACCCGGTCAAGTCCCACCTGCTGCTGGCCCCCTACTACCACCCCGCCGGCTCCCAGAAGAAAATGGTCTGACTGTTCTTATGGCTCTCGGGCAAACTTGAGGGTCCGGTAGAGCAGCGCTCCCAGTTCGTCGTAGAAGGCGAACTCGGCCTGTGCCGGCCTGTCTGCGGCCGCTGGATGGACCCGCACCCTCAGGAAACCGCCGGACTGTCCCCGCTGGGTGTACTTGTGGATGATCCGGCCCTCGGGGTCGGTCGAGTTGGGGTCGCCGGGTGAAATGGCCGCGAAGGCGTTGGGGTCGCAGAGGGCTCCGCAGGCGAACTCCTCCACGCCGCCGGGATGGATGGCATGATACTGCCAGTGACGGTCACCGCAGATGAGATAGAAGTTCCTCTTCACCTGACTATTCCGTTCCAGCCATCCGAAGAACTCCCTGGCCTCGTGCTGAAAACCGCCGATGTTGACGTGGCTGTCCCGCTTGGTGGCGCCGTCGGGACCCACCATGGCCGTGGGTGAGAT
>JAPVWS010000435.1 GCA_027493295.1 Candidatus Versatilivorator vitaminiformans
CCAGGTGGTGTTTCAGCGGGGCATGCACGATTCCATCCTGGCGGAGATGCTGGCGGCTCTTCCCGAGGCGAAACGCATGCTGGCGATCGGCGGCGGCAATGCGCTGGACGTGGGCAAGTACCTGGCCTGGAAAAAGGGCTGGCCCCTGATCATGATTCCCACCATTGTCTCCACCGGAGCCGTCTTCCAGTCTCCGCTGGCCTTGAGGCGCCCGGACCGGTTCGAGTGGATCATGGGAACGGTCGCCCCCGAGTATCTGCTGTTCGACTACGGCGTCATTCGGCAGGCCCCGGCCCGCCTGAATTGCTCCGGCATGGCCGAGTGCATCTGTTATCTTGGCCAGGTGGGTGCCTGGAAGTGGTGGCTGGACCGGAATCTGGAAGCCCCGGCCTGGGACGAGGGAGTGGCCGATGAGATCCTGGAGTGGGTCGACACCCGCGTGCGGGAATACCGTCAGAGTCTGGATGAAAACGGCCAGCCCCGGGAAGCCGGCATCCGAGTCGCGGCCGAGGTCAACCGGGAGCGTTACGACCTGAAGCTCCACTCCCTCAAGGTGGGACACAGTCTGGACCACGCCTTCTGCATCACCTTCGAGTGGGTCCACGGCCGGGAACTGCTGCATGGGGAAGCGGTGGCCCTGGGCTCGTTGATCAACGCTTATCTCTACGATTGGGGGTTCGATCGGACCAAGGAACTGTTGCAGGCATGCCGCACCCGTTTTCGTCCGGCCGAGATCGGATGCACCCACCAGGAAGTGCTGGAAGCGCTGAACCAGGTGGCGGCCTTCGCCGACCTGGTCGGACACCCTCGGAATTATTTTCACTATCGCGGCCTGGACCGCAAGACCTTCGATGCCATGATGGCTGCAATCGAGGCGTAGACATGAAAGCGAGCCGGGAGGCTCTCTCTCGCCCCGGTCGCGGCCAAGCGGAAGCAATGGATGGATCCATCCGGGAAAGGAGCAACCGAATGAAACGACGTGAATTCGTAGGGACCGCCCTGGCTGCAGGGCTGGCGTCGGGTGGGGCGCCCTCGCGGGCACTGGGCCTGACACCTCCCGCTGCCGGGCCCAAACAGCACGGGGCCAAAAAGAAGCCGCGGGTCATGTTCTATCACGACAGCCGCCACCCGGCCGTCTACATGTACGAGCCCCCCATGGAGAAGGAGGAGTTCGAAGCAGCGGTGGACGAGATCGTGGGAACCCCCGTAGATGCCCTGATGTACGGGTTGGCAGACGGGCGAACCATGTTCCACGACACCAAGGTCAGCGAGGTGCTGGGGGATCCGGTGAAGAAGTGGCCCCATCTGATCTTCCGCCGGGCCCACCAGAATGCGCGCATGATGCTCGACTCGGGGCGGGATCCCCTCCGCATCATCTGCGAGCGGGCTCGAGCCAAGGGGGTGGCCATCTATCCCACCCTGCTGGTCAACCAGGGCAGAAGGGGGACGCGAGAAGACGACGTCCGCAGCTCCAACTTCCGCTGGGAGAATCTGCACCTGGAGATCGGGGCCAAGGGTGATTTGGAGAATCTGGAAGGGAGCACCAACCTCGATTTCAAGCACCAGGAGGTACGCGACGAACGTTTCGCGGTGATCGACGAGGTGCTGCGGAACTACCCGGTGGACGGTTTCGAGCTGCAGTTGAACTACAAGAGCCCCGCCGTGCTCTTCTTCCATCCCGGGGAAGTGGAACAGGGACGTCCCCTCATGACGGCCTGGATCAAGCGGGTTTACGACGCCGTCAAGGCCAGCGGAGAGGGAAGGGAGCTGGCCATCCGGGTCCCGGCCAGCATCGAGACCTCCCATGCCCTGGGCCTGGACGTACGCGAGTGGATCCGGCAAGGCATTGTGGACGTCCTGATCGGCGAGACCTACCAGCACACCATGGATCAGCAGGCCGATTTCCGGCCCTTGGTTCAGGCGGCAAAGGGTTCGAGCTGCCGTATTCACGGAGCCATTGGCCTGGCAGTCAATTCCGACAGGCTGAAAGACGGTCCCATTGAAATCACCCGGGCCGTCGCCTCCAACTGCTGGGATCAAGGCGTGGACGGGCTCTACCTTGCCCAGTGGTTTGCCGCTTGGCCCTACGAACCCAGTTTCTATGAACGACTGCGGGAAGTGGGTCATCCAGACATCATGGCTCCCAGGGATAAGTTCTATTACGCCTCGACCCAGAGTGTCTTCTCCCCTAAGCCGTCCGAGCCGAAACCGGCGCTTCCCCGGACGCTGAAGATGAATCAGCCGGTCCAGGTGCCGTTGCCGATCGCAGACGACCTGGATCGTTGGGACAAGGCAGGACGGGTGCATGAGGTGCTGCTCCGCTTGAGGCTCATTGGTTCCACCGAGACCGATCAAGTGAGGTTTTGTCTCAACGGAAAGGAATTGCCCGATTCCGGCTTGAGAAAGATTAATCGGTACTACAGTTTGCGAGCCCCGCTCTTCCGGGTGCACAGCTACTGGTTCGTGTGGCGTCTTCCCCGGGAACACTGGCCCGAGAGAGGCTCGAACCAGGTGGAGGCAACCCTGTTGCGGCGCGATGCCGACATCGTTCCCGAACTGATCCTGAGGGACGTGGAAATGGAAATCAAGTATCTCGGAGGAAAGAACTTTGCCCGCGGCCAGGGCGGCCAGGATCCCGACGCTGGTTCCTACCTGGTGCATATGTCCTAGCCTGAAGGAGCCGGGAACGGGGCAGCCCCCGACCTGGTTCGGATAAGTTCGACAATCTTTGGAAAGGAGTCTTGAAAAATGAAGCGACGCGAATTCGTGAGGACGGCGCTCACTGCAGGCTTGGCCTCAAGTGCCCCACACTTCGGGGCCGCCGCATCCGTCGGGACCGCCGGGCCAGCGACGTTGGCTCCCGGCCCCGTGAGTCACGGCTCGAGCGGGAAACCGCGGCTAATGTACTACGACGACAGCCGCCATTCGTCCATCTACATGTACGAGCCTCCCATGCTGAAGGAAGAGTTCGAAGCCTCGGTGGACGACTTGGTGGGCACTCCGGTGGATGCCTTGATGTTCGGTTTGGGAGATGGCCGGACGGTGTTGCACGATACCAAGGTCGGCGAGCTTTGGGGGGATCCGGTGAAGGAGTGGACCCACCTGGTCTTCCGCCGGGCCCACCAGAACGCCCGAATGATGTTGGATTCCGGAGGGGATCCCTTGCGTATCGTGTGCGAGCGGGCCCGGGCCAAGGGACTGGCCATCTATCCCTCACTGTTCCTCAACCGGGGGAGAGGCAAAGAGCGTCGCAACGACGTTCGGTCAGCCAACTTTACCTGGGAGAACCAGCACCTGGAGATCGGGGCCGGGGGCGACCTGGACGAGAGCTTCCCGGGGGTGAGGAAACTGGACTTCAAGCACCAGGAAGTTCGGGACGAGCGCTTCGCTCTCATCCAGGAAGTGCTGCAGAACTACCCGGTGGACGGCTTTGAGTTGTATTTTGGCCACTACCACTACTTCCATCCCAAGGAGGTAGATGCCGGGCGCCCCCTCATGACCGCCTGGGTCAAGCGGATTCATGACGCCCTCAAGGCCAGCGGATCCAACCGCGATCTGGCGGTTCGGGTGCCGGTCAGCCTGGACGAGGCCAACTCCCGGGGCCTGGACGTGCGGGAGTGGATCGATCGGGGAATCGTGGAGGTTGTGATTGGAGAGAGCTATTCCTACAGGATGGATCAACTGGCCGATTTTCGTCCCATGGTGGAAGCGGCCCGGAACAGGGATTGCCGGGTGCATGCCGTCATCCAGCCCGAAGTTCAATCCGACAGGCTGGACAACGGCACCATCGAGTTCATTCGAGCCGTGGCCTGCAACTATTGGGCCCAGGGCATCGATGGACTCTATCTATCCCAGTGGTTCACGGCCTATCCCTACCGCGCTGAGTTCTATGCCCAGTTGCGGGAGATGAGCCACCCCGATATCATGACCGCCAAGGATAAGTTTTACTACGTCCCCACCAGGCAGAGGGCGACCGGACCTCAGATGCCTCTGCCCAAGACTCTGAAAGTGAACCAGCCGGTAAAGACCCACCTAGCGGTCTCGGATGACCTGCCGCGTTGGGACAAGATGGGCCGAGTCCACGAGGTCCTGCTCCGCTTCCGGCTGACCGGAGCCACCGAAACCGACCGCATGGAGTTCCGCTTCAACGGCAAGAAGCTACCCAAATCGAGCCTGAGAAAAATCAACCGGGTCTACCGCATGAGGGCCCCGCGTTACCGCGTCTTCGGCTATTGGTACATCTACCGGCTGCCCCGGGACCACTGGCCCATGCAGGGCAAGAACCAGGTGGAAGTGACGCTGCACCACCGCGACGACGACATCATCCCCGAGCTGGCCTTGAAGGACGTGGAGATAGAGGTGAAATACCTGGACGGCAAGAACTTCGCCCGCGGCCAGGATCCGGACACGGGGCCTTACCGGGTGTGGACGCCGTAGTGGACAGTGGCTGCCGGGTAGTTGGAGCTGATATTCAGGGGTTGCCCCCGCAGAGAAACGAGGTGCTCAAGTGGCCAAGATTACCCAGTACAAGGGCTATCAGAGTGGTGAGGAACCGCCGATTCCCAAGCCGGCGGAACCGGTTCAGCCCAACGTGGTGACCGTCCAGGACGGATTGCCGCTCCAGTTTCCCGGCAGCGAAGGGGTCGGGGTACGGGTGCTGCATCCCACCAACCCCAAGGCTCCTTCCAAGAACTTCGGGTTGACCATGTACTATCTGCCGCCCCACGTGACCTCGGAGACGGCAAGTCACTACACCGAGGAGTGTTATCTTGTTCTGCGGGGCAGCGGCGACATGATTCTGGCGGGCCGCAGGGTGTCGGTAAAGCCGGGAGTGTTCGTCCACCTGCCAGCCTGGTGCGAGCACGCCGTGGACAACACCGGCGAGGAAACCATGGAGATCCTGGTCTGCACCGCGCCGACCAATCCTTGAGAGCCTCTTGCAAATTTCGGCAGCGGGACTATTGCCGTGAATAGGCACAAAAACACCATTTGTGACTTTTGTGCTTTTTGTGGTTAGACAGCGTTTTGCAACGGGTCGCACCCGATATTGAAGCAGGCAGAACATCAGGATTGCCGGCAAGATACCTGCCCCATTGCGAAACTTGCACAAAGCTCCCGTAATTGGCGGCCTTCGCCTCTCTACGGGGCGGCCGCGGGAGCGGCGCTCCTCCCGTCCGGCAGGACTACGCTGGCCAGCCAGCCCACGGTGAAGGAGGCGATGTTTCCCAGGCCCATGATCATCCAGGGGTGCCAGGGGAAGCGTACGCTGTCGATGAAGGCCGACGAGGCGCCCAGCATCTCCAGAATCGTGTCCGCTCCCCCCCAGACCGAGATGGCTATTCCGGTGATTACCCCGACCCAGACGCCGCGGGTATGGGCTCTCCGGACGAACATCCCCAGCAGGAAGAGTCCCAGAATACCGCCGCCGATGAAGGAGCTCACGGTGGCGCCGAAG
>JAPVWS010000436.1 GCA_027493295.1 Candidatus Versatilivorator vitaminiformans
TCCCGCTGGGCCTCAGAGGCCGGCCGGAATCGACCGATCGGGGAATGGCTGGACTTTCTTGCTCCTTCCCGGCGTTGGCAGACCTACACCTGGGAGTGGTTGGCGGACCGTTACGGCGTCGATGCAGGCCCCCTATTGGCCCGGGTCTTCGAGCGAACCCCCACGATTGTGCATGGGATCTTCGCTCCGCTGTGGTGCGGCTACTGGCACCCGTTCAGCGTCATGGAGCATACGACCCTGCCGTGGCCGCCCACTCGTCTGCAGGATCACGGATCCGTGCCCTGGGATCCTCCCCCGGACATTCTTGAGGTCACCGGGGGACTGGGGGACAATGACTTTTCGAGAGTGGTGAGCTGGATGCCGCCGGGGACGGCCGTCGAGACCATTGGTTGGTGTCAGCTGGTCTCCCGGAAGGAGGAGGGGCTCCGCCTGGCTCGGCTGTGTTCGGAGGAAGTGTCGGTTGAAGGCCGGGCCGTCTTGTCTCATGAGGACTATGCGGATCTTGACCTTTTGTTCCGGCAACTGGTGGCTGTCTGCCAGGCCGACGTGCTGACCGGCAAGATTCTGGCTGCCTCCCGTGGCCCCCGGAAAGAATCAACGATTCTGGCGGACTTGTCCTTGTCTTCCCTGAGTACGGAAGCAGAGCGGATGGCGGGTGAGATCCGCCGTGAATTCGGCGCGGACTTCTTCGGAGAATTGGCGCTGCGTGTGGAAGCCTGGGGACGCTGGGCCAAGAAGGGAACATCCGCCAAAAGCGAGTAGGGAACGTTGTTCTGCTCTTTTGGTGACCATTCCCGGCAAAGATCCCGCTGCCGAATTTTGCAAGAGGCTCAGGGGGTATTTCATTTATCGCGACCGTCCATCAAGGGCCGCAAGACCGCGATCATAGAGGTCCAGCACCCGCTTTCGTTCCTCGGGCGTGGCGAAGAGTGCCTCTTCGGCCACCGTAGTTCTCGCCGTCTGAATCTCTCTCCTTAGGTGGTCCACCGCGGCGGGTTGGCGGATCGATTTCCCGTCCACCTCGAGGTAGATCGCCGAGGTGTGCCCGAAGATGGGCAACCCGTACTCGCTGTCAGCCTGCCCGGAGACTCTCAGCGCCAGCCACCCGGGCTCTTCCACCGCAAACGTCTTCTTCAACTCGGCCGAAAAGTGTTCCCCGGTTGCTCGGGACGGGATGCGGTCGACCACCCGGCCGTTGTGGATCAGTTCCAGGTGACCGAAGTCGATTCGTCCCGACACCCGACCCTCGATTCCGACCTCCCCGGCGGATTTCAGTGAGAGGGTATCTCCGATCCCTTGGTCCTCCACCAGGAAGTGAAACAGGGGGCCGTTGGTGATGAAGGAACGTCCCCGCTTGAGCGCTTCCAACCAGGAGGCGATTCCCAGAGGTTCCGCAACCCGGGTGTAGGCTCTGGCAAGGTCGAACAGGAACCAGTCGGTACCGGTCGAGAAGGGAACCCTGAGCCCGGCATTGAGGTAGTGATAAAAGGTGTCCCCAAATTGGGGATAGTCCTCCAGCGACAGCCCGTCGAAGATATTCTGAGCGTCCACCTTGCCCAGGACGAAGTTGACCACTCGTTCCAGTCCGAGGTCGTTGTGACACCAAATGGCCGTTCCACCCTGGCGATGAGCCTCGTCAATTCCTTGCTGCAACGGAATCCCGTCAGTGCCGGATCCGGTGATGCCCGGACCGATGCTGACCGGCTGGATGAGCTTCTTGATGTTCAGCAGCATGACGTGGCCGTAGCCTCCACTCCAGGGAGTCAGGTTGTGACGATGTTCCTCGCCCTGATTGACCAGCACCCCGGTGGAATGGAATTGGGTCAGGTCCCCTATCGGATAGCGGTTGGTGATGTAGTCGGCGTCCTCGGAGGGGCGGATCAGATAGGAGGTGAACAAAACGTCCAATCGGTCCGCGGCCGGGATTGTGTTCAGATAGCGGTCAGCCTCTTCCGAACTGAGCCTGAAGAGATGCAGGTGGGTGTTGCCGCCAAACCACTTCTTGTCCTTGATGTGGCTGAACGAGTTGAGGGAAAGGGTCAAGGAGGCTCGATTTCTGTGTTCGAGGTCGATCTCCAGGGTCGCCATCTCCGTTTCAAGTCCCGCAAAGGCCTCCAGCCGCAAGGGTTTCTTGGGCAGCCTCACTTCGCTGGGTCCGGACAGGACGTACCAGTCATGGATGGGGCGGCGTGGCGGCCGTTTGCCTTGTTGCTGCAGGGCCACTGACCCGACGCCTTGTCCGCGTTCCAGCAGTCCATGGATCGGGACCGCTTCCTGCCGTCCCTGGACAAAGCAGCGAATCACCCCCGGAACGGGCTTGCCGGTCTTGCCGTCGACCAGAGAGAGACGGACACGGCAGAGTTCTTCCTGAAGCAGGCCGCAGCGGGCGGCGGCCAAAACGGCCAATCCCCAAATCAGGACGAGACAAAGACGGCGGTTCATCGGTCAGGCTACTCCCAAGCGATCCGGCGCACCATCATGGGTTCCGGGAAGGCGACCGTTCTCACTCTTTTTCACGGCGCTTCATTTCAGGCTCGAGGTCCACTCCCAACCCGTCGGCCACGCGGTTGATGTAATTGAAGTAGGAAATTACTTCGACGGCATCCAGGATATCTCGATCGCTGAGTCCCTCGCTTCTCAACCGTTTGCAGTCCTCGGCGGTCATTCGGGAGGGCTGGCGGGTAAGTTTTTCGGCATATTCGCACAAGGCCATCTCGCGCCGGCTAAGCCCGGCGGCCCGAAAATTGCGTTTGACGGACTCGGCAAGTGACCGATTTCCTGTCAGGGCACGGAGATCCTCCCCGTGGCCTTCCACTCAGTAAAAGCAGTCGTTGATTTGAGAGACCACCGTGGCCAGCATTTCCCGCTCGGCCCTGGTAAGACCGGAGGGTCCGTGCATTGTGGCCCGATAGAGGGCCATGCTGGCGTGAAGGGCGGCAGCATTGAGGCTCTGGATCTTCAGGATGTTGAAGACCTTGCCCGCACGCTCTGTGGCCGCGGCATATTCAGCTTGCAGAGCGCCGTCGGCTGCCTCCGGTTCAATCACTTGGATGTAGGCCATGCTGTCTCCCTGATCCGAGGTTCTCGGCTAACGACGGACCGGCCGGGACAATTGTTCCATGAGCCTTTTGCAAAATTCGGCAGCGGGACGTTTACCGGGAATGGCCACAAAAGGCACAAAAACACAATTTGTGACTTTTGTGCTTTTTGTGGTTAGAAAGTCTCTTATGCCAGGTCGCACCCGATATTGAAAAAGGCAGAATCTCGGGTCTGCCGGCAAGATGACCAGCCCTGCTGCGAATTTCGCAAAAAGCTCCCATTGAAGAGTCCGGCTCGAACACTACCCGAACAGCAGGTTCACAATCAGGACTGCCGCCAGGATGCCGGTGACATCAGCAGTCAGGCAGGCCGGCAGGGCGTGGCGGGTCCTCTTGATGCCGACAGAACCAAAATATACCGCCAGGATGTAGAAGGTGGTATCGGTGCTACCGTTAAAGGTACAAACCATGTAGCCGGTGAAGGAGTCCGGCCCGTGGGCGTTCATAACCTCGGTCATCACTCCCAGAGCACCGCTTCCGGAGAGTGGCCGGACCAGGGCCACCGGCAACGCTTCGGCAGGCATGCCGATCAGGTTGGTGACAGGACCGATAGCCCGGGCCAACAGTTCCAGACCCCCCGATGCCCGGAAAATCCCGATGGCCACCAAAATGGCAACCAGGTAGGGAATGATTTTCACGGCGACCTGAAAACCCTCCTTGGCTCCTTCCACCAAGGATTCGTAGACCTTCACTCCACGAGTCCATCCGAACAGCACCAGTCCCGCGATCAGAGCCGGCAACATCCAAAAAGACATGATGCTGCGCACCAGGTCCATCGCCGGGGTGACATTCACCTGTTGCTGGATATGAACCGCCAGAGCGACTAGCAGAGCCAGGAAAAAGACCAGAACTACCGACTTGCCCCAGCGGGGTCGAACCAGATCCGGTTGGGACTGGGGTGTCATGGACGCGTCCTCCGCCTGGGCCTGATCGGAGGAGGTGGCTTCAACCGACCGGTCCTGGTCAGCTTGGCTGGGCGTCGCTTTTGCCAAGCGATAGCGTGGCGTTCGGGCCAGCAGGGTCGCCGCCACAATGGCGGCCACGGTGGCGCATCCGCTGGCAAACCAGGTAGTCGCCAGGATTCCTGCAGCGTCCTGGGAGCCGGCAGCCGCTCGCAAGCTGATGACGCCCAGGGGCAGCAGCGCCAGACCGGAGGTGTTGAGGGCCAGGAAGAGCACCATGGCGTTGGTTGCCGTTCCCTTGTCGTTGTTGAGTCGGTCCAGCTCCATCATGGCCTTGAGCCCGAACGGGGTGGCGGCGTTCCCCAGGCCCAGCAGGTTGGAGGTGATGTTCAGGATCATGGCGCTCATGGCGGGGTGATCCCTGGGGATGGCCGGGAAGAGGAATCGCATCACGGGATGCACGGCGCGGGCCATCATCCGCAACAAGCCCCCGTCAGCGGCCACTCGCATGAGGCCCAGGAAAAAGGCCATGACTCCGATGAGACCCAGGGCGAGGGTGACGGCCGAGCGGGCTGACTCCAGCACGGCGTTGCTCAACATCTCCATGCGCCCGGTAAAGGCAGCCATCAGGATGGAAAACAGGACGATGACAACGAAGATTCCATTCAGCATGAAGTTCCTCGGGAGATGTGGAGA